>JACPZK010000005.1 GCA_016195565.1 Nitrospirota bacterium
CAGACACAGCTTCGCCACGCATCTGCTTCAGAGCGGCGTCAACATCAGGGAGGTGCAGAGCCTTCTCGGACACAAGAATGTCGAGACGACTATGATTTACACTCATGTCTTGCGCGACATGTCTAATGCGCCACAAAGCCCGCTTGATGCCCTTTACGGAAATAAATAATGACTGCCATTGACAAAATAAAAGAGATTTCGGCTTTTCTTAAATCTCAAGGCATTGATGATGCGCATAAGGAATCGGAAATCATCGTCACTCATTGTCTTGGCATAGATAAGGCATTGCTCTACAGAGACAATCCTGTGCTTTCCGAAAAAAATGTAAAGGAGATTAATGCTGTTCTTCAGAAGCGCGCTAAGAGAGAGCCGCTGCAATATATCCTCGGCTATGTAGAGTTCTATGGATTAAAGATAAAAGTCGGGAAAGGAGTTCTTATTCCAAGGCCTGAGACAGAATTGCTGGCAGAAGAGGTTATCAAAGCAGTTGAGAGTTATAAGTTAAAAGTTAAAAGTGAAAAAGAAATACTCAACTCCAAACTCCAAACTCCATACTCTAAACTGCGAGTTCTCGACTTGTGCACAGGAAGCGGATGCCTTGCGCTTGCGCTTGCAAAGCGCTTTCCTGATGCCGAGGTGTACGGGACTGACATATCAAAAGATGCAATAAGGTACGCAAATGAGAATGCAAGGCTTAACGATATAATGAATGTAACATTTCTTAACGGCTCACTATTCGAGCCGTTAAGTCAACTTTTAACTCATAACTCTTCACTTTTAACTTTTGATGTGATTGTATCAAACCCCCCGTATATCAGAAGCGGTGACATAGCGAATCTTCAGCCTGAGATAAAGAAGTGGGAGCCGAGGAGTGCGCTTGACGGCGGCGAGGACGGGCTTGACTATTACAGAGCGATACTTTCAGAGGCGCCGAAATACTTAACCCCTCCTTGCCCCTCCTTGCCAAGGGGGGGATGGGGGGGTGGAGTTATCTTCCTTGAAATAGGAGAAGGGCAGTCAGAGGAAGTGTCAGTGATTGCCATGCAGAACGGCTTCTGTAATATCTCTGTGATTAAAGACTATGCAGGCATAGAGAGAATCATAGTGTGCTGTCCCTAACAATTCTGTACACTGTCATTGCGAGGGACAGAGTCCTGAAGCAATCTCAAAACGAGATTCTTCGCTTTGCTCTGAATGACAAGTAGAGCAAAGTTATTTATGGGACAGCACAATAGCTGCAAGCGCATTATAGATCCATAAATTTTTTATATAACCTATAGCTTGCTAAATCCTTGACTTTGAATCGGAATTTTAATTAAGATAGCAACGATTTTCCCTGTAGCCTATGACTTGTAGAGGAGGCTTTTATGGCAGCTGGCATGCACGAAGTGCTTTTAATGGATGTGATTGTTGATCCCAACAAGATTTCCCATAATGTTACTTACGCAGTCCTGGCGTCTGTCATTCTTATAACATCTGCGCTTGTCATCAGGCGTTCTCTCAGAATGGTGCCGACAGGCTTTCAAAATTTTATTGAGGTAGTTGTTGAGACATTCCTTAAACTCTCAGAAGAAAACATAGGGCATCACTGGGGCAGGACCCTTTTCCCTTTGATTGGCACATTGTTTATGTTTATACTCATTTGCAATTTTATGGGTCTTATCCCCGGATTTGCTTCTCCTACAAGCAACATAAATACAAATGCAGCGATGGCTATCCCTGTGTTTCTGGCAACGCATTATTACGGGATTAAGGTTCACGGAATAAAATACCTAAATCATTTCCTTGGTCCAATTCGTTCTATTTTTGCGCTGCCCTTAATGCTACTTATGTTCATAATCGAATTTATCGGCCATCTTGTAAGGCCCATTACCCTCTCGGTAAGGCTTTTCGGAAACATGGTGGCAAAACATATACTCTTAGGTGTGCTTGCTGTATTGGCTCCGTGGATAATTCCAACGCTCATACTCGCATTGGGCACACTCGTAAGTCTTATACAGGCATTTGTCTTTGCCCTTCTAACCACTTTATATCTTGCCGGAGCTGTTGAAGAAGGGCATTAAATACGAGTTTTAGAAGAAAGGAGGAATAAGTGATGAGAAAAATAATCTCTGTAATTTTAATGGCGCTAACCTTTGTCTGTCTGTTTGCTCCGTTTGTTTTTGCAGAAGAGGCAAAGGTTGCAGCATCTGGAGATTCTTCTGTTAAGGCAATGGCTGCATTGGCAGCAGGACTTGCAATAGGTATTGCAGCATTGGGCACAGGTATTGGCCAGGGCATCGGTCTGAGCAAGGCATGTGAAGGCGCAGCAAGGAACCCCGGCGCAGCCGGAAAGATTCAGCTCCTTCTTATCATCGGTCTTGCGATGATAGAGTCTCTGGCAATCTATGCGCTGCTCGTGGCATTGGGTATTCTGATCAACCAGAAGCTCTTCTTCTAAAAAAGAAAACTGATTAGTTTAAAAGGGCTCGCCCCCCGATAATATCGGGACGAGCCCTTTTTTATTTTGTCTTTGCCCTGTAATATGACGACTTGTATTTATCGGGCTTGAATGGCTTAAGGCGGACTATTTTGCACTCGGGAAGTCTCTCTTTAATCTTTTCCTCTGAAACCCTCTGGTCGTAGCCAAGGGCGATGATATCCGGTTTTAAATTCTCCAATATTTTAAAAATATCTTTATCCGTATATCCGAGTATGGCCTTATCCGGAATGCCTGTTTTTTCGACGCTCTCCCTGCGCTCATTTTCATTATGCTCCGGAAGTATGTTCTTTATGTGCCTGACATTCTCATCACGGGCAACAATAACAACGAGTTCATCTCCAAGAACCTTTGCCTGTTTCAAGAAGTTGGCATGCCCCAGATGGAGATGGTCGAACGTCCCGGCGCATACAACGAGTTTTTTTTTCAAAGATTCCTCCCTAACCCTTTTACAAAACATCCGGTTTGTCGCTTGCAATTCCGTCAACGCCTTTGGCGCGGTATTCTTTTGCCTCTTCTTTTGTATTAATCGTCCAGACAATTACCTTGAGGTTTTTCTTATGCGCGTCTTCAATGTTTTTAGTATGAGTAAACCTATAAAGGGCAACGAGGTACTGAGTCTTTAATTTTAAGGCTGAAGCAATGGGGTTCTTGTGCCTTGCATAGATGAGTCCAGTCTCAATCTTGCTGTCCAGTCTTCTGATTTCAGAGAGCGCCTCTTCATGGAACGAGACAATGATTGCGCGGTCCAGGAGTTTTTCTTTCTTTATAACCGCAAGGACTTTCTTTTCATAACCTGTTTCTTTTAGCTCAATGAGAATCCTCTCTACCTTTTCCCCGATGAATTGCAACGCCTCTTCAAGGGTCGGGATTCTGTTTTCCGTGAGATGCTTTAGTTCTTTTAATGGCGAAGCATTTAACTCAATGTCCTTTCCAAACACTCTTTTCAGATTGTCGTCGTGAAAGACAATGAGCTTTCCGTCCTTTGTTGCCCTCACGTCAAATTCAATGGCATTTACGCCAAGCTCAATAGCCCTTTTAAAACTATCAAGGGTGTTCTCAATCTCGTAGGCCCTTGCTCCCCTATGCCCGACTTTTAGAAACATAATCCTCCTCCACTTCTTCTATCAACTCTTGCATATCTTCTTTGGTTGCCGCATTAAATGCTTTCATTTTCAGCATTTTTACCGGCATCCCCTTTGTATACCATCCAAAGAATTTCCTAAAACGCAGGACTCCTCTTTCCTCGCCGTGGAATGAGATAGTTAGAGCAAGATGTTTTTGCATTGTTTGAGTAATCTCCTGAGCAGAAGGACTTAAAGGCGCCGAACCTTTTTTCAGAAACTCTTCTGTTTCCCTGAATATCCATGGATTGCCGAGAGCGCCTCGCGCCACTGCCACGCCGTCACAGCCGGTCTCATCAAAAAGTTTTCTGATTAGTTCCGGTGAGAGCGCATCACCGCTGGCTATTACAGGTATTTGAACGGACTCTTTTACCTCTCTTATTATGTCGTAATCTACTTTTCCCCTGTATGCCTGCTGCCTGGTTCTGCCGTGTATAATGAGGGCTTTAACGCCGGCATCCTGTGCGCGGAGCGCAGTCTCGGATGCATTGACAGATGATCCATCCCAGCCGGAGCGTATCTTTACGGTGACGGGCCTGTCTGTATTTTCTACGATTATCTTCAGGATTTTCTGCAGCCTCAGAGGTTCCATGAGAAGCCCTGCGCCTTCGCCTCTTGATACAACCTTGCTTACGGGGCATGCCGCATTGAAATCTATTATATCGAACGCATATCCGGATACAATATCAACAGCCCTTCTGATAACATCCGGATTGGCTCCGAGAAGCTGGACCCCCAATGGCCTGTCATCAACTGTCGTAGAAAGGTTTTTCAGCGTGGTTGCATTTTTTCTCACAAGCGAGCCGGCGCTTATCATCTCTGTGAATGCCAGTTCACACCCGAAAGACCTGTTAATCAGACGGAAAGGCAGGTCGCTTATCCCCGCCATGGGAGCAAGCGCCAATGGAGAACGGCTGTTTATTTTTATGTGTCCGATTGAAAGCATGGCTGTTTATTATACATTAGACGGATTATGGCTTCCTGCTTCCTTCATACAACTCGTATTCCAGCAGCCTGCATTCAATACTGCCGTTAAAGAACTGTATGCGCCTCTTTGCCTTAAGTCCAACTTTTTTCGCGAGGTCAAGATTTCCCGTGAATATGCAGCCTGTATATCCCTTGCACCTCTGTTTGAAAAAATCGCCTATTCCCTCGTATGTATCCTTTAGAGCTTCTTCCTCTCCCATCCTCTCTCCATATTCAGGATTCAGTATAACTACCCCTCCTCCTTCAGGAACCGGTGTTTCTCTGAAATCGCAGATATGAAACTCGATGAGGTGTGCAACGCCTGCTGTCTCTGCATTATTTTTTGCAGCATCTATAGCCTTACTGCTTACGTCAGATGCTATTATCCTGAAGTCAAGCCGCTTTTTTATTGAGGACTTTGCGTTTTCCCTTAAGCGTTCCCATGATTCCTCTTTAAATTCTTTTATATGCATAAAGCCGAAGTTGTCCCTGAGAAGGCCCGGCGGCCTGTTCAGAGCAATGAGGCTGGCCTCTATAGCGAGTGTTCCGCTTCCGCACATGGGGTTTATGAAATTCCCTTTCCCGCTCCATCCTGTTGCCATGATAACAGCGGCAGCGAGAGTCTCCTGCATCGGCGCCCTAAATGGGATTTTCCTGTATCTCCTTTTGGACAGGGGCTCGCCGGAAGTATCTATATATATGCTGCAATCTTTATTTCCCCAGTAAAGGTGGATAACTGCACTGTCCCTCAGCGGGCCCGAGTCAGGCCTCCTTCCGAACTTCTCTGACATCCTGTCCACTATCGCATCTTTACACTTAAGGTTTGGATATCTTGTATCGCTTATTGTTGAGTTTTTAACCGATGATGTTACGCATACATATCCATCCTCATGAAGATAATCCTCCCATGGTATTTTTTTGACCTCAGCGTAAAGTTCTTCGGGATCAGATGCATGAAAATCCCTGATGTGATAGAGGACCCTGTGGCCTGTTCTTAAAAAAAGGTTAAGCCTCATTGTATCTTCCATCAGACCTTCAGTTTCAACCCATGAAACAGAATCGGATTTTACAGGGAATTCAAGTCTCAGGATTTCTTCCTTAAGGTATGGAGAAATTCCCTTGGGGCATGTTATGAGAATCCTTGCCTTCTTCATCTTAAGTCACGAAGTTTTAAAAAAGAGATGGCGTTATGGTGTAAAAGTTCAAAGGGCAAGGCTTGCTTCTGAGTGTTGAGCCATGATGCCCCTGCGTTTGTTTCATGGATTTTTTTGGTTATAAATTTCTCTATTTTCATGACAGCCGCTGTAAGAGTATTTTGTAAAAACATTTAAAAAAATGCAATATAGCTTGAAGCCTGATGCGTTATCAATCTATAATATCACGCTGTCACATAAGAAAAACAAAAGTATCAAAGTGTCAGAGCGCAGAAGTTTAATAATGCCTTGGGGGAATCAATGGAGATTAGTGTCAGCATCGGTGATGCTTCAATATCTATTGCCGTTGAAAATCCATTCCATATTGATCTGGATTTTGTTGCAGGACGGATAGAGTCCTTTTGTTCCTCAAAAGGAGCAACTCTTAACGGCATCAATGTAAGAGGGCTAATCCCGAGAATGATAAAGGGCGTTGCGGGGTGTGAGAGAGGATGTCCTGCTGATGCAAAGGAGTTTGTCCACAGAGGGCTTAAGGAGTTCAGCCTTGCCTATGTTGAAGGCGGCATTCTTACGGCAAAGGCAGTGATTGGCAATAATAAAGAGCTTTCAATCAAGATGTTTCCTGATTTTTAGGGAAGCCCTGTTTTTTGGTTAAGTGGGCTGAGAATCTTTGAGGGGATGGACATGGATATAGTCCTTGCAACAAGAAATAAGAAAAAGGTTGAAGAGATAAAGAGGATTGTCAGGGATATGCCTGTCACAATTTATACCCTTGATGACTTTCCCGGATGCCCTGAAGTTGAGGAAGACGGAAAGACCTTTGAGGAAAATGCCGTGAAGAAGGCAAGGGCTGTTTCAAAATATACGAAGATGCCTGCCCTTGCCGATGATTCAGGGCTTGAGGTTTACGCCTTGGGCGGAGCGCCCGGAGTTTTCTCTGCAAGGTATGCGGGAGAAGGCGCAGACGACAGAAATAATCTTGAAAAGCTCCTGAAGGAAATGAGTTCGCTGCCTGATGATAAAAGAGGTGCGCGCTTTGTATGCGTAATAGCTCTGGCATTTTCTGG
This sequence comes from Nitrospirota bacterium, assembly GCA_016195565.1. Lineage (NCBI taxonomy): Bacteria > Pseudomonadati > Nitrospirota > Nitrospirota bacterium. Next base: position 6,791 of record JACPZK010000005.1, read on the forward strand.
CAGCAGGGTGGAGACATTTTCAGGATATGCTGAGGGGTTGATAGGGAAGGAGACAAAAGGGGCTAACGGGTTTGGATACGACCCTGTTTTTTATCCAAAAGGGCATGAAATGACATTTGCCGAGATGTCTGATAAGGAAAAAGACCTTCTCAGCCACAGGGGCAAAGCCATTGGAAAACTTCAGGAATATCTTGCACACGGCAGACAATCATACCACAAGCAGCACAGAGAACAATGAGAATTACCCCGCCCCCATCCCCCTCCCTCAAGGGGAGCGGGTGAGGGGGATGGTGAAACATTACAATTATAAGAAAAATTAATATAATAATTTTTATTTTTTTCTTGAAAAAACCCCGATATTTAGAATAGTATGTAACGCTTACAAGGACTGCTTAAATTTTTTAGAAAGTCCTGCATTAGATACAGGCAGTTATTTTTGTTAGGTTTTTTATTTTATGTTGGGTTTAAGTTAGCTGACAGCAGAGGGAAATAAAGGGGGTAAGGTATGAGGATAGTATTGTTAGGTGCGCCTGGCGCGGGCAAAGGGACTCAGGCTAAGAAGCTTATTGACAAATACGGGATTCCGCAGATTTCAACAGGCGATATCTTAAGGCAGAATGTAGCGGAGGGCACACCGCTCGGCAAAGAGGCAAAGTCCTATATGGACAAAGGAGAGTTGGTGCCTGACAGTGTAGTTTTGGGTCTTGTGGAGGACAGGCTTAAAAAGGATGACTGCAAAAAGGGCTATATCCTTGACGGTTTTCCGAGAAATACTGCCCAGGCAGAGACGCTGGATAAAATATTGGCGTCGCTCGGCATGTCACTGACAGGCGCGGTGAGCGTGAATGTCCCGAAAGAGGACCTTATGAAGAGGCTCACAGGCAGGAGGACCTGCAAGGGATGCGGGCAGATGTACAATGTATATTTTTCTCCTTCAAAGAACGAAAGCGTTTGCGACAAGTGCGGCGGAGCGCTTTTCCATAGGGATGACGATAAAGAGGAGACAATTAAGAGAAGGCTTGATGTTTATGAGGCCCAGACAGCGCCGCTCATAGACTATTACAAAAAAAACGGGATTTTAAAATCTGTTACGGGTGTCGGAAGCATTGATGAGATATTCAGCAAGGTTTGCAGCGCATTGGGCGCAAAGTAGATAAAATTAATTTTTAAATTTTCAAGGAGGAAAGAATGGCATTAATTAAACCACATGGGTCAGACAAACTAAATCCACTATTTGTATATGACACGGCTGAAAATGAAGCCCTGCAGAAAGAAGCTAAAGGTCTGGCTTCGATTGTTGTGAGCTCAGCTACTGCAGCTAATGCAGTTATGCTGGGTGGTGGTTACTTCAACCCATTAACAGGCTACATGAATAAAGCTGATGCCCTATCTGTTGCTACAGATATGAAAACAACATCCGGTTTGTTCTGGCCTACTCCAGTTTTAAACTTGGCTAAAGCTGCAGGCTCAATCAAAGCGGGCGAACGCATTGCACTGAAAGATCCAAATGTCGAAGGCCATCCTGTACTGGCCGTTATGGATGTAAAAGCGGTTGAAGAATTCAGCGATGCAGAGATGGCGCTGATGTCTGAAAAAGTTTACCGTCCCAGGCTTCCTGAAGCACATCCGGGTGTTGAAGCCTTTAACGCTCAGGGTAAAGTTTGTCTGTCAGGTCCAATCAAAGTATTAAACTTCTCTTACTTCCAGGATGAATTCCCGGACACTTTCCGTACTGCAGTTGAAATTCGTAACGAAATCAATGAGCGCGGCTGGAAGAAAGTTGTTGCTTTCCAGACTCGTAACCCAATGCATCTGGCTCACGAAGAACTATGTCACATGGCAATGAAGCGCTTAGGTTGTGATGGTCTGGTTATTCACATGTTACTTGGTAAATTGAAAAAAGGAGATATACCGGCGCCTGTTCGTGATGCTGCGATCCGTAAAATGGTTGAGCTGTACTTCCCAAAAAACAGTGCAATGATTACCGGTTACGGTTTTGATATGCTTTATGCCGGTCCACGCGAAGCTGTATTGCACGCCATATTCCGTCAGAACATGGGTGCAACTCACTTCATTGTTGGCCGTGACCATGCGGGTGTTGGTGATCACTACGGTGCATTCGATGCTCAAACTATCTTTGATAATGAGGTGCCTGCCGGTGCGCTGAAAATTGAAATCTTCAAAGCTGACCACACTGCATACTCGAAGAAACTGAACAAGGTTATGATGATGTGTGAAGCGCCTGATCATAAAAAAGAAGACTTTGTTCTGCTTTCAGGTACAAAAGTTCGTGAAATGTTAGGCAAGGGTATTGCACCACCTAAAGAATTCTCACGTCCTGAAGTGGCTGAAATTCTGATTAAGTATTATCAGAGTCTTGAAAAATAGATTGTTGAGATAAAGGTTCACAAGTATTCAGAAGGCGTATAAGAATAATAGTGTCAGTGGTTAGTGTCAGTAAGCTTTATCACTGACACAGACACTATAAACTTAATGAGAAGGGGGTGAAGGAACAAGTTAGAGATTCACGGTTTTAGACTAAAGCCGATTTTGTATTAAAAACAATATCACTGAAGGAGGTTGAAAATGCCGAGTTTTGTAATCACAGAAAAGTGTGATGGTTGTAAGGCTCAGGATAAGACAGCATGCCAGTATATCTGCCCCAATGACCTGATGACTCTGAACAGGGATCTGATGAAGGCTTACAATCAGGAGCCTGACCAGTGCTGGGAATGCTACAGCTGCGTAAAGATATGCCCTCAGCAGGCTATGGAGGTAAGGGGTTACGCTGATTTTGTTCCCCTCGGAGGCAATGTTATCCCTCTGAGAGGTTCAGACTCAATCATGTGGACAATTAAATTCAGGAACGGGAAACTTAAGAGGTTTAAATTCCCTATAAGGACTACCCCTGAGGGTTCGGTAGAGCCGTACAAGGGGAAACCGGAAGCAAATATCGCAAACATTAAGAAGCCTGGCTTCTTTACACATCAGGGTGCAGGCAAGACGATGCCTCTCCCCAAGAAATAAGGAGGTGTGCTAATGGAAAAAGAAAGTTGCACGTTTTCGTATTGTCAAAAGCCGGAAATTGTTGAGCATGAGACAGATATTCTTGTCATAGGCGGCGGAATGTCAGCATGCGGTTCTGCTTTTGAGGCGGCAAGATGGGCCAACCCGCAGAAGATGAGGATTACAATGGTTGATAAGGCAGCAACTGACAGAAGCGGCGCAGTTGCAATGGGCCTTTCTGCTATCAATACATATATGGGCGAGAATGATCCCGCTGACTACGTCAAATACGTAAGAGCCGACCTCATGGGCATAACAAGGGAAGACCTTGTTTATGACCTCGGCAGGCATGTTGATGACAGCGTCCATAATTTTGAAGATTGGGGACTTCCAGTATGGAAGAAAGCTCCGGACGGGCACACAATGGACGGCGCTCAGGAAGCTCCAAAACTTTCAGAGGGCGGAAAACCTGTAAGGTCAGGCAAGTGGCAGATAATGATCAATGGTGAATCCTACAAAGTCCTTGTTGCAGAGGCAGCGAAAGCAGCTTTGAAGACAAACAGGGAGGCAACCGGCGTTGCAGAGAACCATTTTGAGAGGGTTTTCATAGTGAAACTCCTCCTTGATGAAAAAGTTCCCAACAGGATTGCCGGCGCAGTAGGATTCAGCGTAAGAGAAAATAAAGTTTATATATTCAGAGCCAAAACAATACTCCTCGGTGCCGGCGGCGCAGTTAACGTATTCAGGCCAAGGTCTGTAGCAGAAGGACAGGGCAGGGCTTGGTATCCTGTATGGAACTCAGGCTCAGGATACGCTCTCGGTATTCAGGCCGGAGCAGAGCTTACCATGATGGAGAACAGGTTCGTTCCTGCCAGATTTAAGGACGGATACGGCCCTGTCGGCGCATGGTTCCTCTTCTTTAAGGCAAAGTCAACAAATGCTTATGGAGAGGACTATTGCGTAGGCGAGAACTTTGAATCAACAAAGAAGCTCTACAGCCCTTATGCAGAGAAGATGGGAACTGCCATCAGAAACCACATGATGATGCTGGACATGAAGGCTGGCAAAGGACCGATTTTTATGCAAACTGCTCAGGCGATGGCAGAGCTTGGAAAGACAATGGATGCAAAACAGATTAAGCACCTTGAGGCAGAGGCATGGGAAGACTTCCTTGATATGTGTATTGGTCAGGCAGGTGTATGGGCTGGTATGAACATTGCGCCTGACGAGACGCCTTCCGAGATTATGCCTACAGAGCCATATCTCTTGGGTTCGCATGCCGGCTGTGCAGGTTTCTGGACCAGCGGCCCTGCAGATGTTATTGAGGCAACAGGCGCGCCAAAGGAATGGGACTGGGGCTATAACAGGATGTCAACAGTTAACGGTCTCTTTATGATGGGCGACATCTGCGGCGCATCAGGCCACAAGTTCTCATCAGGCTCACATGCTGAAGGAAGAATCGCGGCAAAGAGCGGAATTGCCTTTATCCTTGACAACAAGGATTTCAAGCCGACAGTGACAAAGTCAGCTGATGAGCTCGCAGCAGAGATATACATGCCGTTTGAAACATACGAGAAATATAAAACATATTCGACAGCTCCTGAGGTTAACCCCAACTACATTAAGCCGAAGATGCTTCAGGCAAGGATGCAGAAGATTGCTGATGAGTATTTTGGCGGAACCTCAACATGGTATATGACCAGTGCAACAATGCTTAAAGAGGGGTTAAAGCTGCTTGCAATGCTCAAGGAAGATGCAGCCAAGTCCGGCGCAAAAGACCTTCATGAGCTTATGAGGGCCTGGGAGAATTACCACAGAATATGGTCAATCGAGGCGCATGCAAGACACATACAGTTCAGGGAAGAGACAAGATACCCCGGTTATTACTATAGGGGCGACTACCTTGCAATCAATGACAAGGACTGGAAGTGCTTTGTAAACTCCAAGTACGATCCTGCAACAGGCGACTGGAAGTGCTTCAAGAAAGAGTACAAACAATTAATACCTGATTAATCAGGCAAAAAGGGGCGGAAGAAATCTCCGCCCCTTTTTAAATTAAGAAAAGTTAAAAGTTAAGAGTTAAGGACTGAGAGCTGAGAGCTATCAGCTAATAGCTCTCAGCTTTTAACTTTGAAATAAACAAAACCAGGTCGTCATTCCCCGACTTGATCGGGGAATCCAGAGGAATAAAGACTGGATTCCGCATCAAGTGCGGAATGACAAAACTAATGTGTTTTTTGGGAGGATTAAATGGCAGACGGAAAAACTATCTTAGTTATCGGCGGAGGCATGAGCGGATTGACTGCTGCTATTGAGGCGGCAGAAGCCGGCAACAACGCTGTTATAGTTGAAAAGACCCCTTTTTTAGGCGGCAGGGTTGCACAGCTTAATAAGTACTTTCCGAAGTTATGCCCTCCAAACTGCGGACTTGAGATAAATTTCAAAAGGATGAAAAACAATGCAGATGTAACTTTTTACACCCTTGCGGAAGTTGAAAAGATCTCAGGCGAGGAAGGGAATTACGATGTGGCCATAAAGGTTAAGCCGCGGTATGTGAATGACAAGTGTGTCGGCTGCAATGCATGCTCTGAGGCATGTCCTGTTGAGATGCCGAATGAGTTTAATTTCGGCATGGATAAGACAAAGGCAGCATACATAGCGCACAATCAGGCGTTCCCTTTTAAATATGCGATAGATGACAGGCACTGTAAAGGAGCGTCATGCGCAAAATGCGTTGAGGCATGCAAATACGATGCTATTAAACTTGACATGAAACCCGAGACAGTTAATCTCAAGGTCGGCGCGATTGTAATGGCAACAGGCTGGGATTTATATGATGCTTCAAAGCTTGATATTCTCGGCGGCGGGAAAATTCAGAATGTAGTGACTAATATGCAGATGGAGAGGATTGCATCGCCGAACGGGCCTACGGCAGGAAAGATTCTCAGGCCGTCTGACGGGAAAGAGGTAAAAAACATAGCGTTTGTCCAGTGCGCGGGAAGCAGGGATGAAAACCATCTTCCATACTGTTCGTTTATATGCTGTATGGCTTCTCTGAAGCAGGCTACATATCTGAGAGAACAGTATCCTGATTCCAGGGCGCAGATATTCTATATAGATATCAGAACCCCGGGTAGGTATGAACAGTTCTACTGGAAGGTAAAGGATGACCCTAATGTTACCCTCACAAAAGGAAAGGTTGCAAAGATTACAGAAGACCCTTCCACAAAAGACGTGATTGTTGAGGCGGAAGATATAATGGCAGGGAAAAAGATAAAGGCTAAATTTGATATGGTTGTGCTTGCAGCAGGCATGGTGCCCTCAACAAAGAGCCAAACAAATAAAATATCAGAAGATATTTCATATACTCCCGACGGCTTTGTTATTCCGTCTTCTCTAAAAAAAGGAATCTACGCAGTCGGGACCTTAAAGAGCCCTGTTGATGTGGCAAAATCTGTTCAGGATGCGACAGGGGTTGCCATTAAGAGCATTCAGAGCGCAAGGAGGTCGAAATAATAATGGAGAAGAAATACGGTGTATATATATGCAAGGGCTGCGGAATTGAAAAGGCGATTGATATAGAGAAGCTTTCAAAAAATGCCGCCAAGGGAGCTAAACTTCCGGAAGAAACAGTGAAAAATCACCCGATACTTTGCAGTCCTGAAGGACTGCAATTAATAAAGAGCGATATTAAGGAAGGCACAAATACGATAGTCATAGCCGCATGCTCTCCCCGCGTGAAGTATGAAGAGTTTGATTTCCCCGGCACAATAACAGAGAGAGCCAACATCAGAGAATTGGTTGCATGGAGCCAGCGGCCCAACACAGAAGATACTCAGATGGCGGCAAATGATTATCTTAGGATGGGGATAATAAAAGTTCAGAAAGGAACTCTTCCTGAACCAAATGTGCTTGAGGATTTGAGTAAGGCAATACTGGTTGTCGGCGGAGGAATTTCAGGGCTTTCTGCAGCGCTTGAGGCAGCGAATGCGGGTTATCAGGTTGTTCTTGTTGAAAAAGAGGCTGAACTCGGAGGGTGGGCTGCAAAACTTTATAAAGAGGTTCCGAGACAATACCCCTATGAAAAGCTGGATGACCCGATTATCTTTAGCAAGATACAGGAAGTTGAGTCAAACCCCAATATAAAAGTGTTCAAGTCATCGGTAATTGAAAAGACAGACGGGCAGCCCGGGCTCCTGGATGTAACTATAAGAAATAACGGCACAAGCGAGACAATCAGGGTTGGGTCAGTTATTATGGCGTCAGGGTGGAAGCCGTATGATGCGGCAAAGCTCGGACATCTCGGATACGGCAAGCCTAATGTTATTACAAGCGTACAGATGGAGGAAATGGCAAAGAAGGGGAAAATCATTCGTCCTTCTGACGGCAAAGAGGCCAAAAAGGTCGCATTCATACAGTGCGCAGGTTCAAGGGACCCGAATCATCTTCCTTACTGTTCATCTTTCTGCTGCGCAACATCTCTGAAACAGGCAAAGTATGTCAGAGAGAAAAACAGCGATGCGATTGCAATGATATTTTACAAAGATATAAGGACGCCGGGACAGTCAGAGATTTTCTATAAAAATATGCAGAATGACCCCGGTGTTTTATTGACAAAGGCTGATGTTACGGGCATAAGCGATGCAGGAAACAGCAGCCTGTTTGTTGAGGCTGAGAATGCCCTGCTTGGAGAGAAAATAAAGGTTGAAGCCGACCTTGTTGTTCTTGCAATAGGGGTGGTGCCCGGCACGCGGGCACCGCAGGAATATCTTGACGGGCTTACAGAGGCTCAGAAAAAAGGCGATGATGCAAAGGCAAAATATCTGGAAGAAACTCCCAAACCTGAATTTATACTGAATCTTGACTACAGGCAGGGTCCTGAAATCCCTTCGCTTGAAGGCGCATACGGTTTTGCTGATTCCAATTTTATATGCTTCCAGTATGAGACAAGAAGGACTGGTATCTATGCGGCAGGCTGTGTAAGGCAGCCGATGAATATGTCAGAAGCGCAGCTTGATGCGGCAGGCACAGCAATGAAGGCAATCCAGTGCGTTGAGCATGTCGCAAAGGGCATAGCTGTTCATCCGAGGGCATGGGATATGACATATCCTGATGCAAATCTTTTGAAATGTACCGCATGTAAGAGGTGTACGGAAGAGTGTCCGTTCGGCGCCATAGAAGAGGATGCAAAAGGAATTCCTTCTTACAAGATTAACCGGTGCAGGCGCTGCGGCACATGCATGGGCGCATGTCCCGAGAGGATTGTTTCATTCAAAGACTACAGTGTTGACATGGTAGGCTCAATGATTAAGTCAATGGAAGTCCCTGATGAAGGGCTGAGGATAATTGCGCTTGCATGTGAAAACGACGCTTATCCCGCGCTTGACAGCGCAGCGATAAACAGGAAACAGCTTCATCCGAGCGTAAGGTTTATACCTGTAAGGTGTCTCGGGTCAACAAATCTTGTGTGGGTTGCGGATGCGTTCTCAAGGGGCATTGACGGGCTTATACTCCTTGGGTGTAAATATGGGGAGAACTATCAGTGCCATTTTATAAAAGGCAGCGAGCTTGCGAACTACCGTTTCAGCAAGATTCAGGAAACACTTGACAAGCTTCAGCTTGAGGCGGAAAGATGCCAGCTCATGCAGGTCACTATATCAGAATATGACAAGCTTCCTGATATGATTAATGATTTTGTGAAGGGGATAGAGAAAGTAGGCCCGAATCCGTTTAAAGGATTTTAGCTTAAGTGTAAAGTTCAAAGTTGAAAGTTATAAAAATTAACTCTTAACTTTTAATTCTTAACTTATAACTGTATTTTTTAGAGGAGGAGTCAATGACAGAACAGATTATTAAACCTGATTTGAATTTTATAAACGATGTTATCAGTTCCGGAGGAGAGTCTCTCAAGAAATGTTTTCAGTGCGCAACCTGCTCTGTTGTATGCAATGTGACGCCCGATGACAAGCCTTTCCCGAGAAAAGAGATGCTGCACGCACAGTGGGGGCTGAAAGATAAGCTTCTCAGCAATCCTGACATATGGCTCTGTCATCAGTGCAGCGACTGCACAGCATATTGTCCCAGAGGGGCAAAGCCGGGCGAAGTTCTCGGTGCGATAAGAAAACTGAGCCTTCAGGAGTTTTCGGTTCCCGGCGTTATGGCGAAAATGGTAAATCAGCCGAAGTTTCTTCTGCTGCTACTCGCAGTGCCTGCGCTGCTCTACATATTGTTTATTGCCGCCCAAGGTTTTTTCAGCGGTGTCAGCATACCTACGGAAGACGGAAAGATTGTTTACGGGAAATTCCTTTTTTCCCTATATTATGTCGACACGGTTTTTACCGCTACCGCTCTCTTTGCGGCGTTTAGTCTGTTCCTTGGGATTACAAAATACTGGAAGGCAATGAGCGCTGCTGCTCCGGCAAATAAGGGTTCCTTCGGCAAGGCTCTCATTGATACAATCAAGGAAATCCTCGGACATAACCGCTTCAGGAAGTGCGAGGTAACAAAGGGCAGGGCTATATCGCACATGCTGGTATTTTACAGCTTCATCGGTCTTTTTATAACCACAGTGCTGGCATTTGCAAAAGTTATCCCCGAGTATTTTGAACATTTCGGCGTTCCGATGCATGTAGACCCTTCGCTTCTGAGCGGTCTGACAGTCACATACAAAATAATAGGCAACATAAGCGCCGCTGCGCTGGTCATCGGCATTCTTTTGATAATGCTTAACAGGTTCAAAAATCAGGGGAAGGCCGGATTAGGCAGCTATTACGACTGGCTGTTTATCTCGCTTGTAGCCGGGGTCGGAGTTTCCGGACTGCTGGCCCAGTTCCTGAGAATGGCTAACACAGTGGCTGCTTACCCAACTTATGTAGTGCATCTTTGTCTGGTTTTTTTCCTTTTTGCTTATGCCCCGTTTTCAAAGATGGCGCATATGGTTTACAGGGCAACTGCAATGGTTTTCGCAAAGCAGGCAGGCAGGGAATAATAAATATTTTTATATGCAGAGCCGGGTTACCCTAAGGATTATATTTCAGGCGGGTAAACGAATAGTTGAAAGTTCGAAGTTAAAAGGTAAGAGTTGAAAACTAAAATTGGAAACTGCTTAAGGAGGTGAGGGGGCTACTCGGTAAAGCAATTAAAAGTTATAAGTGAAAAGTTAAGAGTTGAAGTGAAAGTTTTTTAACTTATAATTTTAAACTCTAAACTTTAAATTTTTTCCAGAAGGAGGAGATAATGAGTTCAACAATACTTTTTGCCTTAGGCTGCGGATTGTTAGGCGTTATATACGCTGTGATGACCGCAATGTGGGTATCAAAACAGGACGCAGGAAGTGCGAAGATGCAGGAGATATCAAATGCTGTTAAAGAGGGAGCTTATGCGTTTCTTGCTCGTGAATATAAGACAGTAGCGATAGTTGCAGTGATTCTCGTTGTACTTATAGCGGCGATGAATCTCGGCATTTGGACTGCTATTGGCTTTATCGTCGGCACGTTCGGTTCAGCGCTTGCCGGTTTTGTAGGCATGTGGGTTACGGTCCGTGCAAACGTACGCACAACTCAGGCCGCGCACAAGGGTCTCCAGGCTGCACTCAGCCTGGCGTTTAAGGGCGGCTCTGTTACAGGCGTTATGGTCGTTGGCCTCGGAATTATAGGCCTTGCAGGTTTTTATTTTATAGCGAAGCAGGCAGCCCCTGAAATGGCATTCCATGCACTGGTAGGGCTTGGCTTCGGATGCTCACTCATGAGCGTGTTTGCGCGTATCGCAGGCGGTATCTATACTAAGGCTGCTGATGTAGGCGCTGACCTCGTTGGAAAGGTTGAGGCAGGAATTCCTGAAGATGATCCGAGAAACCCTGCTGTTATCGCAGATAACGTAGGAGACAACGTAGGGGACTGTGCAGGCATGGCAGCAGACCTTTATGAAACATATACGGTTACGCTTGTTGCAGCAATGCTCCTGGCAAAGACGGTTTTTGGCGTAGGGAGCGCATGGGTGGAATTCCCGATGCTCCTCGGCGGAATATCAATCATTGCTTCCATTATCGGGACCTTTGCAGTCAAGCTCGGTAAAAGCCAGTACATCATGGGCGCCCTCTATAAGGGGCTTGCCGTTGCAGGAGTTCTTGCGGCAATAGTATTTTATTTTGTGACAGGTAAATTTCTGAAAGGCGTAGATGCGGCTTCAATGGCCTCTCACCCTTCATTTACACAGATGAACGTTTTCCTTATGGCGGTTATCGGCCTTGCATTGACCGGACTGATCGTGGTTATAACTGAGTACTTCACTGCTTCGCAGTATCCCCCGGTGAAACACATTGCAAAGGCCAGCCTGACCGGTCACGGCACAAACGTGATCGCCGGTCTCGCGGTCAGCATGAAGTCAACAGGCGCGCCTGTTGTAGTTATCGTTGCCTCAATTCTCGGCGCTTATTCATTGGGTGGCGGATTTGCAGGTGATGCTGTGGGCGGTCTTTTTGCTATCGCATTGTCAGCGGTTTCAATGCTTTCGATGACAGGTATCGTTGTTGCGATTGACTCGTATGGTCCAATAACAGACAACGCAGGTGGTATCGCAGAAATGTCAGGACTTCCTGCAGAGATCCGTAACATAACAGATCCATTGGATGCAGTCGGAAACACAACAAAGGCTGTTACAAAGGGTTATGCTATCGGTTCAGCAGCCCTCGCGGCACTGGTCCTTTTTGCGGAGTATTCAAGGTCCTTTAGCACACAGCTTTATTTTGACCTTTCAAACCCGATGGTTCTGGCCGGCCTTTTCATCGGCGGTCTGCTCCCTTATTATTACGGCTCACTCCTTATGGAGGCTGTTGGAAAGGCAGCAGGCAGTATTGTTGAGGAAGTCAGAAGACAGTTCAGGGAGATCCCCGGCATTATGGAATACAAGGCAAAGCCGGAATACGGCAAGTGCGTTGACATTGTCACAAAAGGCGCTATCAAGCAGATGATGGTTCCTGCTCTTATCCCGGTTGTTGTTCCTATCGTAGTTGGCCTTACTCTTGGCAGGGAAGCGCTCGGCGGAGTTCTTATCGGCAGTATCCTTACCGGACTCTTCCAGGCTATTGCCATGACAAGCGGCGGCGGCGCATGGGACAACGCCAAGAAATCCTTTGAAGAGGGCGTTACCGACGACAAAGGCGTCGTACACAAGAAGGGGAGCGAAGGACACAAAGCCTCTGTCACAGGCGACACAGTCGGCGATCCTTACAAGGATACAGCGGGCCCGGCAATCAACCCGATGATAAAGGTTATTAACATTGTTGCGCTTCTGATAGTTCCACTCCTGTAAAAGAGAATTAAGGCTCAAATTAAAGGGGATGTTTCCACTACATGTGGAAACATCCCCTTTTTAGTTTGTAAGGTTTTATCAGCATTCTGATTTAGAAAATTGTCATTCCGAGTGAAGCGAAGCAATCTCACACGAATTGTCATTCCGAGCATAGCGAGGAATCTCAAAGAGATTGCCACGGGTTTTGCCCTCGCAACGACCTTTTAGGTCGGATTGCCACGAACCCTTCGGGTTCTCGCAATGACAGACAAAACAAGGCATTGAAAAGTCTATATTGGGATTGGGTAGCACTTGACTATATATCGGGTTTTATCGTATAAAAAAGCTGTCAATATAATTTATGAATAACGGCGCGCAGGATAAGAGATGCGAAATATGGGCTATTGGCGGAGGCAAGGGAGGGACCGGCAAGAGTTTCGTCACAAGCAGCATAGGCATGCATCTGGCTTCAAAGGGCCACAAGGTTGTGCTGATTGATGCAGATCTCGGAGGAGCGAACCTTCATACTCTGCTTGGAGTAAGCAAGCCAAGAAATTCTCTTACTGATTTTTTTGAAAAAAAAGCGTCACTGAATGACATTATAGTAAATTGCGGTATCCCTGACATTGGATTGGTGTCAGGGACTCTCAGTTCACTTGACTCCGAGAACATAAAATATGCTCAGAAACTCAAGCTGTTCAGGCAGATAAAGGCAATAGATACGGATTATATTCTCATTGACCTCGGAGCGGGCTCGCACAATAATACCATCGACACTTTTTTGCTGGCCGATAAGATGATAGTTGTAACACTGCCCGAAATCACCGCACTTGAGAATATGTATCATTTCATTAAAAATGGTTTTTTCAGAAAACTTAAGATTATACTCGGCGCACACGGGCTGAAGGATGTGATTCAGGATGTCTGGAAGAACAGGGATGCGCACGGCATAAAACACCTTAAGGATGTAGTGGAGCATCTGATGGGCACTTCGGTTCACATCAGGGATATTATTGAGGATGAACTGGCATCATTCAGGATACATATAGTCCTGAATCAAGTGAGAAGCGGCAGGGAGATTATGATTGGAGCTTCTGTTAAAAGCGTATGCCTGAAATTTCTGGGTTTTGATGCGCAGTATGCAGGGCACATAGAATACGATGATGCTGTGTTGAGGTGCATAAACAAGAGGCTGCCTTTTATGCTTACGCATCCGTTTTCACATGTAGCAAAAGAGATAAGCAAGCTTACGGAAAATCTGAGAGACGGCAGGCAGATAACGGTAACGGCCGATAAATATGCATATGCCAATAGAAGATTATAAGAAATACTTTGAGGCGCTTGAGCTCAGTCCTGACGCCCAGTTGTCAGAAGTAAGGAATTCATATCTGCATCTGAAATCATTATACTCAAATGACTCCATTGTGACTTCGGCCATTGCCTATGAATTATCCGAAGAAAAGCGGCATGATATACTGGAACAGGTAGAGGAGGCATACACAAAACTTATCGACTTTTTTGAGAATAAAGGCAGCAACCCCTCGGGCAGCAAGAAACCGTCTTTTGTTGTGGGTGAAGAACTAAAGCAGTACATGTCCGGTATGACGTCATTCAGCGGCGAATCGTTAAGAGAGATAAGGGAAAAGCTTGGGGTTAACCTGAAAGATATGGCAGTTTTTACAAAAATCCGCAAGCAGTATTTTGAAGATATAGAGCGCGAGAAATTTTCGTCCCTTCCGGCAGAAGTTTATCTGAAAGGGTATATCATGGAATATGCCCGTTACCTCTCCCTTGACCCTGTAAAGGTTGCAAATGATTATATAGGCAGATACAGGGCAGCGATGAAGGCTAAAGGCAAGCAGGATTAGGGAGAACATTACATTTTATGCCGCATGCGTCTTTTGAATTGTTTTAAGGGAAACCTGTAAGTTGAATCAAGGAAAATTTCAAGCAGCAACATTAAACTCATTGAAAAATATGGAAATTAATTTTCTGCCGCACAATTTATAGAAAATTTATCCAAGGCTTAAATCCCTTAAAAAACTGCCGGTTAAGCGCCTTTTTTAGTGTTTATAACCCCAAAGTTTTAATTGCATAGCGCCAATGTCCTGATAAATAAGGCTTTTTGATTAACTATAAAATCAAGTCGTTGCAGAGCCAATTCTAAAGACGTAACCTATTGTTATTTAAAGAAAACCTAACTGCACAAAAAACAGGCAAAATGTTGGGGTTGAGGACTGTAGAGGCAAAAAAATCTTTAATTGAAGTTGCTAACAATTTTTCAACATATATGTTTGGTAAATACTTTGATGCTGTCTTTATCCCGTCATAGATAACTCTCTAAAAATAAAGAGAAAGAATAAAAAATAGCGAAATGAAGGTGTTTTAAAAAATTTAGCTGACTGATTCAGATTCCCTCAATCACTGCTGCTGCCAAGAGCGGGAACATAATCTCGTGATGGCCTGTGAGGGCATACGAGCATCCTTTTTGCAGGGTAGGCCTTTTAAGAACATTTTGATGAGGCCTGTAGTGCTGGATAAAATCCATGTTGACAGTGGTGATGTTTTCAACCTTGCTGCCGAGATTTCTTGCTATTGTCAATGCCTTTAAAAAAACTTCCGGCATAATGACGGCAGAGCCTAAATTTATATAAACGCCTCCTTCAAGGTCTGACACTACGGATGTGAAGAGTTTGAAATCTCTCAGGCTACCTTCCCCGATTGATGCGCCGTCGGCGTGGGGGTGCATATGAATTATGTCTGTGCCGATTGCAACGTGGACAGTTGCAGGAATTTTAAGCTTATATGCAGAGCCGAATATGCTCATTCCTCTGTACTTGAATCTTGAATTTTGAATCATCTCGCCGAGCGATTTCCCGATGCCGTAACCTTTCTTTACCCCTCTGTTTATAGCCTTATTGATATATTCTCCGGTCTCCCTTGCCATTCCGAAAGTGCCTTTGCATATCTCCGCTGCAACGTCTTCGGAGGTCTTACCCATGAAAGACAGCTCAAAGTCATGAACAATACAAGCGCCGTTTGTTGCAATTGCGGTTATAATCCCCCGGTTCATAAGGTCAATGATAAGGGGGGATAACCCCACTTTTATTGGATGCGCTCCCATGCCTAAAATAACATGCCTCTTTTTCTTTCTTGCATTAACTATGGCCATTACAACAGCCCTGAAGTCCTTTGCCGCGAGTATGCCGGACAGATTACGGATAAAATCGCTGAATGACTGTCCTGTTTTATGCGGAGCAGCAGTCAAGGCAATCTCCACCTTGCTCTTCCTTCTTGAGATGGGATATGTCTTTAACTTTTTCAGCGAGACAGGCTTGTATTTTTTCATAGTGTTGAATTTTAACATAAAAAGATTGATTTTTTGTCTCCCTTGATTTTATTTTGTCTGATAAATGTGTATGCTATTCTATAATATACACATGGAGGTGACAGACTATGCAGACAGAAGAAAAGGTTAGAAAACAGTTTATCCTCGACCCTGCCAAAATCGCAATGGTTAAAAAAATTACCCGCGCAGCAACCGAGACAGAGGCGGTTAATAGGGCGTTGGACATGGTTATTGCAAATGAACAAATCGAAAAAACACTTATGGCGGTAAGAGGCAAGGGGAAGATAAAGGATGTCTACGGAAGAATATCCGTTTAAAGCTCTCTGCGACACTTCGGTATACATTCCTTTTATCAACAAGGGAATTATCCATCCTGTTTTTGCCGAATCTGCCCGGCCCGTGCTCTACATGAGCCTGGTAGTTCTTGCGGAATTGTACGCCGGAAGCCATGACGCTAATTCTATAAAACTTGCCGACAGGCTATACAATACTTTTCTGGGCGTTGGAAGGCTTATTATCCCCAATGATGAAGACTGGAGGAAGACGGGGATGGTTATGGCAAAGCTCGGCCAGAAATACGGATTTGAAGCAAAATATATCTCAAAAATTCAAAACGACGTCTTGATTGCATGTTCAGTGCGTAGAATCGGCGCATTCGTTGTCACGCAGAATAAAATTGATTTTCAGAGAATAAAAGAGTTCATAGATTTTCGGATTTATGGGTAAAGGCAGTGCATAAGTTCTATGCCCATAGCGTCGAAGGGAAGCCGAAGAGCGAATGGCAGGGGCTTGAGGAGCATTTGCTGAATGCGGAGGGGACTGTCCCAGATTTACGGACGGAGCAAAGCGTAGTCGTAGAATCGGGACTGTCCCCGGCTAAAAGGAATGTGGCGAAGTTTGCCGCCGAATTCGGCTGTGGGCGATTGGGCATATCTGGCGGGGTTGTGGCATGATAAAAATTGACTTGCCTTGAAATTGCTTTAAGGGTAGACTATTTTAAATTGTTTGAGACTGAATGATTGTATTCGGCAGGTGAGGAGGAAACTTTATGAATGATAGAGATAGGGCTTTGATATTGGATATTAAAAGAAGGCTTTCATCGGATTTGGAGGGTCATGTAAAACGCCTCATAGTTTTTGGTTCGAGAGCAAAAGGTGAAGCAGCAGAGGATTCTGATCTTGATGTAATTGCATTGGTTGATGAAAAAAATCCGGAGATTGAAAAAGGTCTTGAAGATATAGCGTATCAGATTATGTGGGATCATGACTTCAGGCCAATCATATCACTCAAGGTGCTCTCTGAAGCTCAATTCTATAATGCTCTCAATAGAGGTTTTTCCTTTTACCGGCATGTTGAAAAAGAAGGTGTTTCAGTATGACCGAGGAGGTAAAAAAGCTGGTTGAAAAAGCTGAACATGCACTTGAGGTGGCTGAAAAATTGATGGAGGATGGCTATCCATCTGATGCTGCAAGCAAAATCTATTATTCAATGTACTATGCAGCGCAGGCGCTTTTAAAATCAGAAGGAATTGATGTTATCAAGCATTCTGCCGTTGAATCAGCATTAGGGTATCACTTTGCTAAGACTGGAAAGATTGACTCCAAATACCACAGGATGCTTATAGATGCAAGGAAGATTCGTGAGATAGCCGATTATGATATTCAGGAAGAGATTATTGAGCCGGCTGCATCGCTAAAAATTGAAGAGGGGAAATCTTTTTTAGCTGAAATCAAGAAAATTCTCGGCAGCCCGTAGCATCAGGCTGTCTATTTTTAAAGTCTGCTGTTTAGGAAGTAGATTCCGTTCTTATTGAAATATGCCTCACGAATTCTATGCACATAGTATTAAGGGGAAGCCGACAAGAGAATGGCAGGGGCTTGGGGAGCACTTGCTGAATGTCGCTGAGCTTGCAAAGAAGTTCGGGGATGAATTCGGCTCAGGAGATTGGGCGTATCTGGCGGGGTTGTGGCATGATATGGGAAAGTATTCGGAGGATTTTCAGAAGATGCTTCTTGCCTCTGCCGATGCGCATATTGAGACAAAGCCAGGTCGGGTTGATCATTCAACAGCAGGGGCAATTCATGCCATTGAAAAATTAAAAATACCGGGCAGAATATTAGGCTATCTTATCGCAGGACACCATGCGGGGTTGGCAGATTGGCAAACTGATATGGCTGGGAGAAAGAGCCTTGTACAACGATTGCAGAACATTAATCTTTTTCATAAGCTACCCTTTTCAGACATCCCTCATCATATCATTGAGCAATCCCGTCCAAAACAAAAATTTATAACCAAAGAAGGTCATGCCCTGTGGATAAGGATGCTTTATTCTTGCCTTGTTGATGCTGACTTTCTTGATACAGAGGCGTTTCTTGAGCCGGGAAAAACAAAGACACGAAAAGGCTACCCCTCATTGAAAGAGCTTCTGTCGTTCTTTGAATCTTATATGGCTTACAAACAGACGAATGCAGTTGATACTCTTGTTAACAAAAAGCGGGCGGAGATACTCAAACAATGTATCTTAAACTCAGCGCATGAACCTGCGATATTTACCCTGACGGTTCCAACTGGCGGTGGCAAAACGCTTTCGTCAATGGCATTTGCGCTGAATCATGCCGTGAAGTACGGTATGGAGCGAGTAATTTATGTCATACCCTATACAAGCATCATTGAGCAGACAGCTGAACAATTCAGGGAAATTTTCAAAGATGCTGTTATCGAGCATCACAGCAATGTTGATGTCTCTGACGAGAGCAGTGAGACCGCAAGAAGCAGGCTTGCCTGTGAAAACTGGGACGCTTCGGTGATCGTAACAACGTCAGTTCAATTTTTTGAATCCCTTTTTGCCAATCGTTCAAGCCGCTGTCGGAAGCTACACAATATTGCAAACACCGTTGTGGTTTTAGATGAAGTGCAGCTTCTGCCGCCTGAATATCTTAACCCGATTCTCCATACAATGAAAGAGCTTCATCAGAATTACAATGTGACATTTGTCCTATGCACGGCGACACAGCCTGCATTCACGCCTCACAAATCGAATGACTATGAATTTAAGGGGCTACCTGACACCGTTGAGATAATGGAAAAGCCCCTGTCTCTTTACAAATCATTCAAACGGGTTGAGGTGCAGGTGCCAAACGATTTCTTAAAACCTTGCTTATGGGAAGACCTCGCATCTGAGCTTACTCAACATCCGTCAGTTTTGTGCATTGTGAACAGGCGAGACGATTGCCGGACACTTTACGAGTTGATGCCTGAGAAAGGAGAAAAAACCTTTCACCTCTCCGCTCTTATGTGCGGCGAGCATCGTTCGAAAGTAATTAAGCAAATAAAACAGAGACTTAAAGATAAAATCCTGACCCGTGTCATAAGCACACAGCTTGTTGAGGCAGGCGTTGATCTTGATTTTCCAGTCGTCTACCGCGCCCTTGCAGGGCTTGACTCGCTTGCACAAGCTGCGGGCAGATGCAACAGGGAAGGACTCCTTGAGAGCGGGCATGTAGTGGTTTTTATTCCACCGAGTAAATTCCCTGTTGGTTACTTGAGACAGGCAGGAGAAATCGGCAGAAGACTGCTTGCTGAAAAAGCAGACGACTTACTTTCACCAAAAAGGTTTGAGCAATTTTTTAAAGAATTGTACTGGCTTCAAGGGACTAACCTGGATGAGCATGAAATTATGAAAGACCTTGCTATAGACAAGGAGTTGCGATTCAGTTTTCTCTCGGCAGCTCAGAAATTCAAGATGATTGACGATAAGCAATATGCTCCTGTAATTGTATGTTACGAAGAAGGGGAGAGATTGATTGAGATGCTGAAAAAACTTAGTCCCGAAAGATGGCTGATGCGTAAGCTTCAAAGATATGTTGTGAATCTGCCTAAATACGGTCATGCAAAACTTTACAAAGATGGCGCTATTATTGAAGCTCATCCGGGTATATATATTCAGGTAAATAGGGCAATGTATCATCCTGAGCTTGGGTTTTGTCCTGATAAGTCTATGATCTACGAGCCAGATGATTTAATGTGTTAACCATTTACTGAAAGGAGGGGAATATGAGGGATTCACCTGTTACAAGTAATGCCTTTCGTCTAAAAGTATGGGGCAGGAATGCTTGCTTCACGCGGCCAGAGATGAAAGTGGAGCGCGTTTCATATGACGTTATGACGCCATCTGCTGCACGAGGAATACTTGAAGCGATTCTCTGGAAGCCTGCCATTCTCTGGAAGGTGACGCAGATAGATGTGCTGAATCCGATTAAGTGGGAATCGGTGCGCAGAAATGAGGTCGGCGCTGTCATGTCTCCGCGAACAAACGGATTGTTTATCGAGGATCAGCGACAGCAACGAGCAGGGTTATTTCTCAGGGATGTTGCTTATACAATTCATGCGCATTTTGAGCTTACTGATAAGGCAGAGAACGAGGATACAGTTGTTAAGTTTACAGAGATGTTTCTCCGCAGGGCTGAAAAAGGGCAGTGCTTTCAACGTCCTTATCTTGGCTGCCGTGAGTTTGCTGGTGAGTTTGAAGTGTTTACAAACGGTAAGAAATTGCCAGAACCAATTGCCGAAACCCGCGACCTCGGCTGGATGCTCTACGATATGGATTTCGAAGGCAAAGAGCCTATGCCACGCTTCTTCAAGGCAAGCCTCGACAACGGACGCATGATGACTGATGAAAGGGTGGTGAGACAGTGATTCTACAGGCATTGACAAAGTATTATGAGCGAATTCCAAATGTCGCTCAAGAAGGATATCAGAAGCAGGCCATTTCGTTTCTCATCATCATTAAAAAAAATGGGGATTTTGTCGGATTACAGGATTTGAGAGAAGGAGAAGGTAAAAAGAAAAAAGGGCAATTCCGCTTAGTGCCGAAGGCTGTTAAGCGAACTATTAAGTCAGCAGCAAACCTTTTATGGGATAATCCTGCATATGTCTTGGGACGACCTAAGCCTGACAAGAGAAAGGATATGAAGGCTTTGCTCAAGAGGGCAGAAGAACAGCGAGCTCTTTTTCTTGAGCATATCAAAAACACCTTTTGTTGCAATCATGTTGACGAGGGAGTTGCTGCCGTAATCCGGTTTCTTGATACGAAAAACTATAAAAAACTTTTTGATCATCCACTATGGAAAGATATTGAGGAAAGCGGAGCAAATATAACATTTCAAATAGAAGGCGATACGGAACTTGTTTGCCAGCGTGAAGCTGTGCGAAATGCTATCAGTACCTCTTCAAGCACTGATCGTTCCGAATCTCAAATCTGTCTTATAACCGGCAAACAGGATAGTCCAGCCCGGCTTCACACTGCCATTAAAGGCGTCTGGGGTGCACAGCCATCTGGTGCGAATATTGTAGCGTTCAACCTCGATGCTTTCAGATCGTTCAACAAAGAACAAGGCTATAATGCGCCTGTCGGCAAGAAAGCAGAATTCGCTTACACAACTGCATTAAATACTTTGCTTGCAAAGGGCTCACGACAGCGCATTCAGGTAGGTGATGCAAGCACTGTTTTTTGGGCCGAGAGAAAGCATGACATTGAAGACTGGTTTGCAGATATTTTTGGAGAACCTGCTAAAGGAGATAGTGAGCAGGACTATGCAGCCATCAAGGCTTTGTTCAAGTCGCCTGAAACAGGAGCGAAACCTCTACTTGATAACAATATTAAATTTCATGTTCTTGGCCTGTCTCCAAATGCATCACGGATTGCTATCCGTTTCTGGTATGCAGGAACCATCACTGAAGTTGAAGAAAATATTAAGCAGCACTTCAAGGATATTGCCATTGACCACGCTCCACGCCAGCCTGAATATTTATCACTTTTCCGATTACTTGTTTCAACAGCTTTACAGGGGAAGGCAGATAACATCCAGCCCAATCTATCAGGCGATTTCATGAAGGCTGTACTTACTGGTACGCCGTATCCAACAACGCTTTTATCAGCGGCAATACGGCGGATAAAGGCTGAGCGTGAAGTTACATATCCACGAGTATCGCTTATTAAAGCCATACTTGTAAGAAATGCACGATTTTATGAAATAAACCTAAAGGAGGAGGTAGGTATGTCATTGGATACAAGCAACACTAACATAGGCTATCGTCTTGGGCGACTCTTTGCCGTTCTCGAAAAGATTCAGGAAGAGGCAAGTCCTGGAATCAACGCCACTATTAGAGACAGGTTTTATGGTTCGGCATCAAGCGTCCCTGTTACCGTCTTTTCGCATCTTATGAAACTGAAGAATCATCATATTGCAAAGCTTGAAAGCAAGGGACGTACAGTAAATCTGGAAAAGATAATAGGCGAGATAGTGGATGATATAAAGGACTTCCCCGGCCATCTGAGTCTCGATGATCAGGGGAGGTTTGCAGTTGGCTATTATCACCAGAGACAGGATTTTTTTAAGAAGAAGGATATAAAGGAGTAGAAAGTGAACTGGATTCCTGCTTTCGCAGGAATGACAAAAAAATCAAAGGAGGAATAAAAAAATGAGCAACACAATCAACAACCGCTATGATTTTGTATTATTCTTTGATGTAAAGGACGGCAATCCCAACGGAGACCCGGACGCAGGCAACCTGCCGCGCGTTGATCCTGAAACAGGACACGGGCTTGTTACGGACGTTTGTTTAAAAAGGAAAGTAAGAAATTATGTGCAGATGTCAAATGGGAATAAAGATGGATACGATATTTTTGTGAAAGAAAAAGCGATACTCAACAAATATATTAGAGAAGGATATGAGACATTGGGCATTAATCTTAACGAACCACCCACAGACAAAAAAGATGGAGAGAAGCGTAAAACCAAAGGTGGAGCTCAAAGCAGCGAAATTGAGAAAGGACGGCAGTATATGTGTAAGACTTACTATGATGTCCGAACTTTCGGGGCCGTTATGAGTACAGGTCCTAATGCTGGACAAGTTAGAGGTCCGATACAAATGACTTTTGCGCGCTCCGTTGATCAAGTAGTTCCACTTGAACATTCATTGACTGTTTGCGCTGCCCGTTCTGAGGATAAATCAATCGAAGAACAAATTGGCATTCAAGGGCGTAAATTCACAATCCCTTATGGACTTTATCGTTGCCACGGATTTATCTCTGCACCATTTGCAACGCAGACAGGATTTAACGAAGATGATTTGAATCTATTCTGGAAGGCTCTTCTTGAAATGTTTGAGCATGACCGATCTGCAGCGCGGGGACAAATGGCCACTCGGAAGCTCATCATTTTCAAGCACGATTCAGCAATGGGTAATCATCCGTCTCACGTGCTGTTCGACATGGTCAAGGTCAAATCCGAAAACAAGCCTGCGCGTGATTTCAGTGATTACACTGTCACAGTACCTACTCAGGCAAATATGCTGCAGGGTGTAACTTTGGAGGTCGAGCTTTAGTTGTACACTGAAGACGATTTGATTCAACTCTCTTCCTTGCAGCACTTTTTTCCTGTTGAATACAAGCGCGGAAAACCTAAGATGGATGATTGCGATAAGGTTCAGCTTTGCGCTCAGGCAATCTGTCTTGAGGAAATGCTCAATGTTGAAATTCCGGAAGGCGCGCTTTTTTACGGCCAGACTCACCACAGGCATGATGTGATTTTTGACAAGGCATTGCGTTCGGAAACAGAAGACGCTGCGAAAAAAGTTCATGAGCTTATTGAATCAGGGATTACGCCGAAAGCTGAATACTCAAAAAAGTGCAAGAAGTGTTCTTTGGTAGAGTTGTGCCTGCCTAATGCAAGCAGTAAGGCGAGTAATTATCTGATGAAGGCGATGGCGGAGGAATAAAGGAAGCCTATGAAGAAAAAGAAAGAACAAATTCCAGTTAAAAGTGATTTGATTCTGTATCAGACAGAGGATGGCAAAACTAATATCGAGGTGAGATTGCAGGACGAAACCGTCTGGATGAGCCAATTGGCAATGGCGGAACTGTTTCAGACAACTGTCCCTAACATCAATATTCATTTAAACAATGTGTATGACGAAGGAGAGCTTTCAGAGATGGCAACTATTAAGGATTACTTAATAGTTCGGCATGAGGGTTCCCGGCAGGTTCGCCGCAATGTAAGGCACTACAACCTTGAAGCTATTGTCGCGGTCGGCTACCGGGTGAAATCACTTCGAGGCACTCAGTTTCGCAGGTGGGCAACAGAGCGGTTGAATGAGTATCTCATCAAGGGCTTCACCATGGACGATGAACGGCTGAAAGAAGTCAATAATATCGGCTCTGATTACTTTGATGAGATGCTTGAGCGGATAAGGGACATCCGGTCAAGCGAAAAGCGTTTTTATCAAAAAATCCGCGACATCTATAAACTTGCGGTTGATTACGATCCGAATGCAGAAGAAACCCTGGAATTTTTTAGCATTGTCCAGAACAAGCTGCACTTTGCAGTATCAGGAAAGACTGCTGCTGAAATAATCTCCGAACGGGCGGATGCATCGAAGCCCAATATGGGATTGACTTCATGGAAGGGGGCAAAAGTCCGCAGGGGGGATGTGACCATTGCCAAAAACTATCTGAATCATAATGAAATCGAGCATCTCAACCGCATTGTTGAAATGTACCTGAATTATGCCGAAGATCAGGCCAAACGCCGCAGGCAGGTTTTCATGCGCGACTGGCGGAAAAAGCTGGATGCCTTCCTGAAATTTAACGAACGGGATATTCTGACTAACGCAGGCAAGGTGACCAAAGAAGTAGCGAATAAGCTGGCGCTTGATCATTATGAAGCATTTAACCGCAACCGGCTTGCAATAGAGGCGAAGGAGGAAGCTCTTGCTGACGATGAAGAACTGAAAAAGATAGAAGCGGCTATCGAAAGAAAAAAGAGACAGAGACATAAAAAGACATGAAAAGACACCTTAATACATTGTTCGTGACAACTCAGGGCGCGTATCTTTCAAAAGAAGGAGAGACAGTCATTGTCAAGGTTGATGGAGAAGTGGCCTTGCGCTTGCCTGTTCATACCCTCGGCGGCATTGTCTGTTTCGGACAGGTCAGTTGCAGCCCGTATCTTATGGGCTTTTGTGCAGAGCGCGGAGTGTCAGTTAGTTTCATGACTGAAAACGGCAGCTTCCTCGCAAAGGTTCAGGGGCCTGTGTCAGGCAATGTACTTCTGAGGCGCGAACAATACAGGAAGGCTGATGATCAGAAATTCTCTGCTGATATGGCAACTGCTTTTCTTACAGGAAAAATTACCAACAGCAGGACGGTCTTGCAGAGAGCGCTAAGGGATCATTCAGAGAAAATCGAATGTTCTGAACTTGAAGATGCAGTTCAAAAACTCAACAGCTCTTTAAGGAGGCTACAGTCTGATTCAGATCTCGATTCTTTGCGCGGGATTGAGGGCGACTCTGCAAATGCATATTTCAGCGTCTTCGACCACCTGATTACAACTCAAAAGGAAAACTTCTTTTTCAAGGAGCGTAACAGGCGTCCGCCTCTTGATAATGTAAACTGTCTGCTTTCTTTTCTTTATGTGATTCTGATGCACGATATAAGGTCTGCGCTTGAAGCAGTCGGGCTGGACCCTGCTGTGGGCTTTTTGCACAGAGACCGGCCGGGGCGCTATAGTCTTGCCTTGGATTTGATGGAAGAGTTCCGTCCGTTTTTTGCAGACCGTTTGGCTCTTTCATTGATTAATCTCTGTCAGGTGCAGGACAAGGGGTTTAATAAAAAAGAATCAGGCTCAGTGTGGATGGATGACGACACAAGAAAGACAGTGCTGGTAACTTACCAGAAGCGTAAGCAGGATGAGATGATGCATCCTTTTTTGAAAGAGAAGGTTACTGTCGGGCTGTTATTTCATACGCAGGCATTGCTTCTGGCGCGCTATCTGCGCGGGGATATGGATGCATATCCGCCGTTTATATGGAAGTGAGGAGAAATTATGTTTATGATTGTAAGTTATGATGTGTCAACAGTTGAGAAGGGCGGGCAGCGCCGTCTGCGAAGGGTAGCGCGTGCGTGTCTTGACTATGGACAGAGGGTGCAGAATTCTATCTTTGAATGCATTGTTGACCCTGCGCAATGGACAACGCTCAGGTCGAGGCTCGTTAAGGAGATTGACCCTGCAAAAGACAGTCTGCGGTTTTATTATCTCGGCTCTAACTGGAAACACAGGGTTGAGCATGTGGGTGCAAAGGCAACGATTGAACAGGATGGGCCATTAATAATTTGATGGCTTGCGAACCTGAAGGGCACATAAGTCTTCGGTAAAGTTCGCAAACCATAAAACAGCTTTTAAAAACGCAGTGTTTTGTAAAATGCTCTTTGACAATTGAAGTACTTGCTCAGCGAAAAAGATGCGGTTCGCAGTAAATGAGCAATTTATCTTTTTGATTTAGTAAGTTGTAGCTTAGCAGTCGCGCCCCGCGTGGGCGCGTGGATTGAAACGTGACGAGTATGGCAATGCGCCTGCACCGCAAAAAGTCGCGCCCCGCGTGGGCGCGTGGATTGAAACGGCTTGGCGCCCAGCCTCCAATGCCGACATGGGGCTGTCGCGCCCCGCGTGGGCGCGTGGATTGAAACAAAGGCGTGTTCTGTTCACTGCCTACTGATGCGTCGCGCCCCGCGTGGGCGCGTGGATTGAAACAGCGGCAGCTTTCCTTGTATAAGCAACGCCGCGGAAGTCGCGCCCCGCGTGGGCGCGTGGATTGAAACGAAAAGGCGCGGAAGGGTGGCTATATTCACAGGTCGCGCCCCGCGTGGGCGCGTGGATTGAAACCAGTCACGGGAGCAAAGATAACAGAAGACCTGAGTCGCGCCCCGCGTGGGCGCGTGGATTGAAACCCAATTAATTCTGCTTTATTCTTCAGTAAAATCGCTGTCGCGCCCCGCGTGGGCGCGTGGATTGAAACCGAACAAGGGCGTCTATGCTTTTCATACCGAGATAGTCGCGCCCCGCGTGGGCGCGTGGATTGAAACTCATCAGGATATGACTTTGCTTGATAATTGCCTGTCGCGCCCCGCGTGGGCGCGTGGATTGAAACCGAACAAGGGTCTGATTTAATATCCGGATTGAGGTATGGTGGAATAATCCGTGAGTCGTCTTTTTGAATCTCTCTCCTCATAAAAGAAAATCTGCTTATAAACTGTCTATTACAAGCAAAAAACTATTTAAATCTTGTATTATATAAATAAATCTTGTAAGTTATTATTGGAGGTGATGAGGATGGAAAGCACGGTTACAGTGAGGGGGCAGACGGCGATCCCCGTGGCGATACGCAGAAAGTATAACATCAAGCCAAAGACAAAACTTGAGTGGATAGATGACGGACATACCATAACTGTCTTGCCTATTCCCAAAGACCCCATTAAGGCGCTCAGGGGCAAATTCAGGGACACGGATCTTCTGCGGTCGCTTCTGAAATCAAGGAAAGAGGAACGAGAACGTGTCTAAGAGTTATGTGCTGGACACCTCTGCTATTTTCACTTTTACAAAGGCAGAGGAGGGCAGTGACGTGGTTGAAGATATTCTGAATATGGCCAAGAAGGGGAAAGATTCGGTTTATCTCTCGTTCGTCAGCTTTATGGAATTGTACTATGTCACATGGCAGGAAAAAAGTGAAGATGCTGCCAGGGAGTTGATTATACTGGTTAAGTCGCTGCCTGTTCACAGAGTAGATTCAAATGAAAGGCTCACTTTGTCTGCAGGCAGGCTTAAGGCAAATCACAGGCTTTCGGTGGCTGATGCTTTTATAGCGGCAACAGCAATAGAAAAAGGCGCTGTCCTGGTTCACAAAGACCCCGAGCTTGAAGTTATATCAAAATACACAGAAATCATAGAGTTGCCGTATAAATAACAAGGGGAGTGAATTTGTTGGTTGTTAGTCCTTATCATTTTGTCGATTTAGTTGAGTCCTCCTCAGAAAAGAAAATCTGGACACTTCGACAATGCCAGCGTATGTCGCTCCTCGCGCGGGAGCGTGGATTGAAACTCATTGCGAATCATTAAATCTTTGCAATGCAAAACAATCTCTAAAGAAAGATTGCCGCGCGGAGTTTATCCCGATGAAAATCGGAACTCGCAATGACAATAAGGGAACCCTGAAGCAAGACTACAGAAATTGTAGAATTAAAAGATTGATTTTATAACTAAAATTATGTTAAAAAATAAGACCAAATTTTTCGGGGTCTCAGACCTATAAGGAGGAAAGAATTGCCGGCTAAAGCAGCAAAAAAGAAAAACCTTTCAGCAATAAAAAGAATAAGACAGGCAGAGAAACGCAATTTGCGCAATGCTTCAATCCGCTCAAAGATAAAGACTGTCTCGAAAAGGATTGAGGAAGCGATAACTGAAAAAAATCAGGACAATGTAAAAAAGTTTTTGAGAGAGATAATAAGGGCTGTAAATTCAGCTGTCTCAAAAGGCGTATTGCACAAAAATACAGCCTCCAGAAAAATATCAAGACTCTCAAAACTGGCAAATACAGTTCTCAAAGCTGCAGCAGCCTGATAAGCAGGTGTTCCATCGGATAGGCGCCGCCTGAGGTTTTTATCTGTATATCGGCATCGTTAAGGAGTTTAAATGCTCTGGAAATGTTTTTCCGCTGACGCGTGTCGTTTGCTTGCAGGGACATCTTGCTGTACTGCCAGTTTATTGCGCCTAAAAGGTTATACGGTTCTGTTGTCTCGGAGAGCGTTCTGTATATCCTGAATACTTTTTCGATGTTCTTCTCTCTCAGCGCATTTGTGAGGTCAAAGACACTGTAATCCCTGCTCCCTTCAACAATTTCCTTTATGCCTGTGATTGTTATTGTTTCATTCCCGAATGACGCAAGTTTTTCGATTTCCGATGACAGAAGTCCTATGTCGTCTCCGACAACCCCGATGAGGTATTCCACGGCGTCATCTTTAATTGTAATTCCCTTTTGCCTTATCTTTTCTTTTATCCACACAGGCAGATCATTCTCCCGCATATCGAGGCAGATGCTTTTTAACCCTTTCGTGCTTTCTTTCATTTCTTTTTTTAATGTTCCGGTATAGGACATTAAGAAAACCGAATTGGGTGATGGATTGGCTATATAGGATTGGAATTTTCTAAATTCCTTTGTAGAAATTTTCTGAAGGTTCCTGACAACTACATACCTGCGGCTTCCGAAAAAAGAGACTGTATTTAAGGTGTCAGTTATTTCCCCTGTAGTTGGGATGCTGTCGGCAGAGTCCATGTCAAATACATTGAAGTTGAAAGCCATCTCTGTTTCAGGAATTGTTTTTTTTACTGAAGATAACGCCTCTTCTATCATATACTCGTTATCTGCATATAGAAGGTAGGCAGGCGAGGTCAGTCCTTTATCTATTTCCTGCAAAAAGGTTTTAATGCTCATTAAGTGTGTATTTTACCATAGATGAATTTTACTATGGTTTTATGATGAAAAATAGATTCTTTATTATATTAAAAACAGAGGTATCATGCTTGATATTCTGATCTTTCTTAAGACAATCTGCATTGTCCTGACAGGAAAAGGAGCGATTTTTAAATACTCACTTTTCCCACAGATACCTGTCAACATGCTGGGCCAGTATCTCCTGCATTCTGGCAGGCGGCGGTACGATGAAATAAAAGTTAATAACGGCATGGGCTGTCTCATGCGCAAAGATTCTGTCAGTTATGCTTTCAAGTGAGATATAGATAGCCTTTGTCCTGTGCGAATAAAATGCGATTGGCGCCTTGTCAAAAAATCCCATGGACCTGTACATTGTTTCTATTTCTTTATTAGTTTGATAAAGATAGATGCTGAAATAAAGGCCGGACGGATACATATCCAGAAGCGCCCTTACTCTTTCCACTATCTTGTCCACCCTGTTTTTTGTAAGCAGCGGATTATTTTCAATGCTTTCACTGGAAAAACTAAACCCTTTATCTATGTTTTTGGTGAAGATAGCCAGGTCGTTGTCGTTTGAATAGTGAATTATAGCGTATTGTGTCTTATAATTTTTTGTCCATTCCTGAGCCTCAAGGCGGTCAGGGGCAGAAATAACGAGAAAAAGACCCAAACAGAAGATGATGAGAAGCAGATTCTCAGAATCAGGGTTTTTTATCTTGCTGCTCTTTAGAGGTTTTAAAATAATTTGCAGTCTCCTGTAAGTCTGATAGTTTTTCAGAAATGCCCTGTACAAGGCGTTCAAGGTCCTCGTCGGAGGGATTGCCTGATGCAGTGAGGGTTTTTAATCTTAGAAATTGTTCAGAAATTTCATTGGCGCCGGACTTTAGGTTCCCAACATTAATATCAAGGGTATTTGTCAGTTCATTAATGCGATCCGCTAATTCCTTAAACTCATCTGCTTGCCGGAGTTTAACCCTGTGAGTCAGGTCGCCTTTGCTGATCTCGCCGAGCGCTTTTTCAAAACGGTACATCGGGCCTGCTATTCTGTGAGATAAGAATATCAAAACGATTATGCCTGTTATGCCTGTTATGCCTACAATGACAAGATTTGCGAGGAGAAGAGTAGGGAGGAAGAAATCATACGTGCGTGTTATCTTGAGTTCTGAGCCGATGTAGCCTGTGGTCAGTGTTCCTTTTGACAAGAAAAGGAAAAGGCCTACTGCAAGGACTGCCTCTATAACTATAATGGCAAAGAACTTGATCGAAAAATTCGCCTGAAATTTTTTCTTGATAAAATAGTTTCTTCGCCTGAACGGTGGTCTATTTTCCATTGCCGGCTGCCTTTAAAAGTGCGGTATCTATATTTATTTTTGACGACTTCTTAAGCTCTTCCATCCATTCTGCCATTGCCTTCTGTTTTTTCTGCTCAACGAGGGATTCCTTTATTTTTTCTTGTATGTCCTTAAGCGGGAGCAGCATGATTTTTTCCTTTTTAACAACACGGATAACAATGTATTCACCGTCGCTGCTGAAAAACTTTATTTCGCCTTTTTGCATATCAAATGCATTTTGCAGCGGAAGTAACTTTGTGTCCTCACAAAAATGCGGAACTATTGTCTCTCCGCCTTCAATATGTTCCCCTTTCTTCATCTTCTTTTTTATTGCTTCAGCCTCCTCTTTATTGCCTGCCCTGACTGCAATTACAACCATTCTGTATTGCATTCTTTTGTATTGTTTCTGTATTTCGTTTTCAGTTACAAAAAATCTGTCCGCCCATTCCTTGTTCTTTGTATTTATCAGTTCCCTTATCAAGGTCTGTTCCCAGAATGTCTTGATTGTATCTATAAACCGTTCGTCTTCTGCCAGGCCTTTCTTCATGGCCTCATGGATCATAAGTTTTTTTTCTATGATGGTCTTGAGATGGTTTTCTATTGCCTCCGGCGTCATCTTGAACATCGGCTGCCTTTTTGAATATGAGGCTATCTCTTTCTCAAATTCTGCAAGTGTGATTGGCGTATCATTTACTGTTGCAATGACTTTCTGTTCCTGTTTTTTATCCTTGCAGGCGGCTATTAATAATACCGATAAAAAAATGAAATAGAGCAGGTATCTGCTTGCTTTCATGCCATGGCCCTTTGTTCCTTATTCATATAAGGAATTATAGTAAATATTAATGGGAATAACAAGAAAACGAATATTTGCTGTAAGCAGAGCGCCACGGGCTTGCCCGTGGGTATCTAAATTCGCTTGACAGAAATGATGGGGGGATTGATAATACAGTGAATCTAAATTGGGACAAGTTCATCTATTTTTCTTAATTGGGTTTTTATTTCCTTATTACTCTGTTATTAAGGCATAGAAGAACAGTAAGGAGAAGAGAATAGTGGGATATGTAACGAAGGTGATTTGCAGCATAGGGATTCTTGTGCTGTGCGGTTTTTCAGTTCCTTCCAAATCTCAGGCCGCATCGCAGCCCGATGCAGGCACAATATTGAGGGACATCAAAGACAAGCCTGCGCTGCCCGAAAAAGAGCCTGATGGGAAAATAGAGACCAAACCCGATGTGATTGCGCCGGAAGTCGCAGGGCCGAAAGTCCTCGTAAAGGGTTTCCGCATCAAGGGGGCGACAATCTTCAAAGAAGAGGCTCTCTTGGCGCTTCTTCAGGAATACATCGGCAAAGAGCTTGCCTTTTCGGAACTTCAGAAGGCGGCGGAAAAGATAACCGCCTACTACACAGCGCACGGATATATAGCCCGCGTCTATCTGCCCCCGCAGGAAATCAAAGACGGCATAGTGGAGATTGCAGTCATAGAGGGCAGGCTTGAGGATATAGTCCCCGACAAAGAGAGTAAATCGCGGCTTGATTTTCAAGGGGCAAAACAATACATTACCGCATCGCAGGGCCTCGGCGAAACTGTCCGCATGGACAAGCTTGAAAGGGGCATGCTCATACTTAACGACCTTCCGGGAGTAGCAGCGGACTCCGTCCTCCAGCCCGGCACGAAAGAAGGCATGATACAGCAGACCATCAAACTCACAAACACCCCCTTCATTACCGGCAGCATAGACCTTGACAACACCGGCAGCCGCGCTTCCGGCGAGTACAGGGTGGGAGCGGGCATTAACCTCAATAATCTCAGCGGCATCGGAGACCGGATATCCATCAAAGCGCTTGGCGGCTACGACAATCTGTACACCCTGCGCACAAAATACGGCAGAATCGCCTACAGCCTGCCGGTGGGATACAGCGGACTCAAACTCGGCGCATCACTTGCAGCGATGGACTATAACCTTGGCGCCGACTTCAAGGCAACGGAAGCAGAAGGCCGCTCCACCATCTACAGCCTCTTTGCGTCATATCCTCTAATCCGTCAGAGACAGCACAACCTGAGCGTTACAGCCAATTACGACCACAAAGATCTTTATAACGAATCAAACAGAGTAACCACCAGCAACAAGCAAACAGACGCGGCAACCCTTGGGTTGAACGGAGACATCTTTGACAGCCTTCTGGGAGGCGGATATACATCATTAGGCGTGAACTTTGTCATGGGCAGGCTGGACCTCGGCAGATGGCAGGACGATTTGGATGCAGACCAGTTATCCGCAAAGACCCACGGAGAATACAAGAAAGCGACGCTCAACCTTTACCGGATGCAGCGGCTTGCTGAAAAGACCTCATTAAGCCTGAGCCTCACACACCAGTTCGCCTTCAAAAACTTAGATTCCTCCGAAGACTTCAGCCTTGGCGGGGCTTACGGAGTAAGGGCATATCCCGCAAACGAGGCATCCGGGGACGAAGGAACGCTCCTTGCAGTAGAACTCCAGCAAAGGCTCACGCAGAACATAAGCGTATTCGGCTTTTACGACTACGGACACATCAAAACGAACCATACGGAATGGACAACTACAAGCATTCCGAACTCATACAATCTTGAGGGCATAGGCGGAGGCATTGCTTACATAAAGGCCGGAGACTTCTCTGTCAAAGCAACCATAGCAGGCAGACTGGGCAACAACCCGGGCATGACCACGGCAGGCAACGATTCCGACGGAACGAAGCGCAGCCCGAGGGTATGGGTGACGGCGAGCAAATATTTCTGAAAGCAGGAAGATTGATGGCTTCGTAAAAAGTCTGAAAAATCGGTTTCTGTCATTCCCGTAGGTTTTTTGTCATTCCCGCGAAAGCGGGAATCCAGAGGAACGAAAAACCTTTTAAAACAGCTGGATTCCGTGTCAAGCACGGAATGACAGACTAAGGAGGAAGTCAGATGAATACAACAATCAAAAGCATAGGGATAAGCGGACTTGCGGCATTGCTCATCTTCGGCATGGAGGCCCTTGCCCACGGCGCTGATAAAATAGGCTACATCAACCCGCAGAGAATCATATCGGAATCCAACATAGGCAAAAAGAAGACAGAGGAATACAACAGGCTCAGAGAGCAGAAAGACAAAGAACTTCGCGGAAAACTTGCGGAAATAGAAGCCCTCAACAACGACCTCAAAAAAGGGAGGGAGCAAAAGACCATAAACGAAAGAAAGGTAAAAGACCTCATAGAACAGATACAGAACAAAAACAAAGAAATAGAGAGATATGCGGCTGATGTAAAAGAAGACCTTGCGAAGAAAGATGTTGAATCAGTAAACGAGATACTCCTGAAAGCGGCGCCCATCTTAAACGACATAGGCAGCAAGCGCGGCTATGCCGTCATACTGAAAAACATACAGGACATTGCATATATAGGCGCCGGAGTGGACATAACGGGCGAAGTCATAAAGAGGCTTAATGAGACTAAATAATATAAGGGTAACATTTTGGGTAAAGCCTTACCCTTAAATCATTGCCCTAATTTGTAATGCGCTGATTTTAAGCTGTTATTTTTCAGGCATGGACATTGCGAATTATAGAATAAAGAGGTAGGAGGAACATGACAACTCTTAATAAGACCAAAAACAAACTTTTCAGGGCCATATCAATAGCTTTGATATTTTTACATACAGCGGTCTTTGCCGCTCCTCCTGCGTCCAATGAACTGCCCACCGGCGGGCAGGTAACGGCAGGGCAGGCGTCCATCACGCAGACCAACGCCAGCATGAACATCAACCAGAGCACAGACAAGGCTGTCATCAATTGGCAGACCTTCAACATAGGTTCTCAGGCGCAAGTGAATTTCAACCAGCCCTCTGCATCGTCGGCAACATTAAATAGGGTGCTTACGCCTGATGCGAGCCAAATCTTCGGCAGACTCACCGCAAACGGGCAGGTATTCATCTTAAACCCCAACGGCATCATTTTCGGGCAGGGAAGCAGTGTTAATGTAGGCGGCATTGTCGCCTCCACCATGAAAATAAGCGACGCGGATTTCATGAACGGAGTTTACCGCTTTGAAAGGGACGGCTCCACCGGAAGCATACTCAACTATGGAAACATTACGGCAGCGGACGGCGGCTACATAGCCCTGTTAGCCCCTGAAGTGAGGAACGAGGGCATACTCTCCGCAAAACTCGGCACGGTGGCAATAGGAGCTGGAGATAAAGCCACGCTTGACTTCAACGGCGACAGCCTGATAGGCATAACAGTAGAGCCGGCAGCAATAGACACCTTTATAGAGAACAAACACTTAATACAGGCAGACGGCGGCAGGGTGATAATGAGCGCCTCCGCAGCAAACAGCCTGTTGAGCAGCATAGTAAGCAATGAAGGCGTTATACAGGCGCAGACCATAGGAGAGAAAGACGGCGTCATCAAACTTCTGGCCGGCATGGAAAGCGGCGGAGTCGTGAAAGTGGGCGGCACTCTGGACGCCTCTGCTCCGAATGGCGGGGATAGCGGATTTATAGAGACTTCGGGACATAATGTTGAACTGAATAATCCGACCGTTACTGCAGCAGCGCCTTACGGCAAAGGCGGGACATGGCTTATAGACCCGACCGATGTGCTCATGGATGCGGCATATAATGCCCCGATTGTTGCCTCCTTAAACGCAGGCACCAGTGTAACTGTTGTGCTACCGCAGCAGCAGGGGCGCAACTCGGCGACATCACCGTAGCCGCCAACATTGCCAAGACCGCGGGCGCCAATGCAACGCTCACCCTTCGGGCGTACAATAATATTATCGTAAACAGCGGCGTTTCCATCTCATCCACCAGCAACAGGCTCAATGTAGTTCTCAACTCCGACTCCGACGCCACCGGCGGCGGCAACATCCAGATGAACAGCGGCTCATCCATCGTTACCAATGGCGGCTACATCACCCTTGGCGGCGGTGCAAATCCGGCAACCACAGCGGCGGTGGGCACAGGCGGCGCTGGCGTTAATGATAAATACGGCGTCTATCTTAATAACGCAACGCTCAACGCAGGCGCGGGCATTATCAGAATCAGAGGCACAGGCTTTGCCGGAACATCGAGCGCCTACGGCATTTACGCATTGGGCGGAAGCGTTATTCAAACAACAAGCGGTAATATCACACTTACCGGCACAGGCGGCGCGGGAACAGGCACTAACCGCGGCGTTTATCTCTCCGGCGCAAACACAAAGGTAACATCCGCAACCGGCGCAATCTCCATTACCGGAACCGGCGCAGGCTTAGGCGCGGGCAATTACGGCATACTCATAGATAACGGCGCAGCCGTAACTTCCACCGGCTCCGCCAACATCACCCTTGACGGCAGAGGCGCTGGAGCGGCGCAAGGCATATACACTGCTGGTCTCAACAACACCATCGGCGGCGCGACCTCCACTGGCAATATCACCCTCATCGCAAGGACGGCAACCGGCGCGGACAGCATCTTCCTTTCCGGCCTGACCATACAAGGCACGGGTAATCTTTTGCTTGAGCCGCTCAATCCAGCAACCACCATCGGCCTCGCAGGCGGCGCAGGCACATTCAACCTTTCCGCCGCCGAACTGGGCTATATCCAGAACGGCTTTGCAAACATTACCATTGGCAGGGCGAACGGCACAGGAGCGATAAAGACCGGCGCATGGACAGTTCCGGCATCGGCAAATCTTACGCTGCAAAATCCCGGCGCATCAAGCGGCGGCATAGCCATAAACGGCGCGCTGACATTGGGTGCAGGAAAGAACCTGACCCTCAACACCACCGGCGCGGTAACCCAGACAGCGGCAATCACCGCAGCGGGACTTGAACTCCTCGGCACAGGCGGCACATACACCTTAACCAACACCGGCAATGCCATCGCCACCCTTGCGGGAAATACCGGCAGTGTGAGCTACTCGCAAGCAGGCGGATTGACCATCGGCGCGGTAAATCTCACATCAGGACTGACCGCCTCAAATACAATCCTTGTTCAAACCACAGGTGCAGCCGCAGACATCACCCTGAATAACGCGGCAACCGCCAACGGAACCGGCGACGCCCTTGTGCTTGCTGCGGCAAGAAACTTCATCAACAATGCCGGCGCAACTCCGCTGAATGCGCCCAATGGAAGATTTCTTGTATATTCCACAGACCCTGCGGCAAACACCTTCGGCGCATTCACCTCGCCGGGCAATTATTTCAACTGTGTTTATGGAACATGCACACCTTCCGCATCTCTCGGCAGCAGAATGGTTTACAGCATTACGCCGACCTTGACCGTTACCGCGGATGCGCAGACGCGGCTCTACGGAGACCCGAATCCGGCATTGACCTATGCAACAAGCGGACTTATTGCAGGCGACACAGCGGCAACGGCGCTCGCAGGCAGCCTTTCAACCGCTGCAACACAGACAAGTAATGTTGGGACATACACCATTACGCAGGGAACGTTGCTTGGTAGTCTCGGCTACAATATCACCTACATCGGCAATAACCTGACAGTAACCCAACGGCCTATTATAAACACGGACGCAGGCACTATAGATAGGGAGGTCATTCTGCCGGCAGGTACGATATTCGTAGTTGCCCCTCCGCCGCAGGAAAGTTTTGTTAAACTTGCATTCAATACAGCCGTAACACTAAGCGACAGTAACGCATTATTCGGCAGCGCGCTGGTGAACACTCCCGATGTATTCACCTACACCGAACCCAAAGAGGTAGTAATACAGATTGAAGTCCTTGTTGATACAACCAGTACATTTACTTTCTCCATACCCAAAGAGGTGGTCATACAGGCTGCCGGAAGCGAAAGCGACGCCACAACAGCGAAGGCAACGACCACTGACGGCAATCCTTTACCTTCGTGGCTGAGTTTTAATCCTAAGACGCAGACCTTTACAGCGGTAAATGCGCCTGCGGGGTCACTGCCTATGAAAGTGACTGTGCATTACACCGGCGCTGCGGGAAACGGTTCAGTTGTAGTGACCATAATATGGAAGGGCGCAGCCGTGAAATAAGACCCGAACAAAACACTCTCATACTGAGCCTGTCTAAAAAATACTGATTTGTCACCCTGAATTTATTTCAGGGTCTTATAACTCATTGATTTCATTAGATACTGAAACAAGTTCAGCATGACATAATGCACTGTTTTATGAGTTTTTAGACAAGCTCTACTTGCCCCCTTTAGCCAAAAGGCGGCGTCTTATTTTCCCATAGCGCTTAATTTGACTTGACAGTCTTGGGCAGGCGAAGTCAGTCCTTTGTCTATTTCCTGCAAAAAGGTTTTAATGCTCATTTATATGCCATATACTATTCCGGCCCGTATCTCAGAAGCCAGGTTTCTCATGGCAGTTTCCGCTGCCTGCTCCTTTGCCGCAACTATGTTTTCTATATTGCCTGAACCTGAAAAAGATACAGTAAAAACCCCGCTATTTCTTAGCTCTTTGACCTTTCCATCGGGGAAAGTAAGAAAGAACCTGGCTTTTATAATCACCTGGTATTCGGATGCTACTCCTTCTTTTTCTGAAAGAGGTTTAAGGCTGAAATCATTTATTGTGCCGCTTATTACATGCCCTGCACTCTTTGAAATCATTATCCCGTTTCTTATGAGTTCATCAGCAAGCGCTTTCTGAAATTTATCTTCTAATTTCGGTTCAAATGTTTTGTTTTCAATCCTGCCTATTTTGACAGAGGTAAAGGGCAGCGTGTCTCTGCCCTGTAATGTATAACCGCAGCCGGAAAGAGTGAACAGTAAGATGAGCCCAGTAGCCCAGCAGCCCAGTAGAACAGCAGTTAAATAAAAAGTCTTGGTAGTTGTATCTTCCTGCTGCTCTATTGCTCTACTGCTCTGTTGCTCTGTTGACCCCTTCACTTTTAACTTTGAATTTTTAATTTTTATTTTCATATTACTATGTTAACAAGTTTGCCTTTAACAATAAAGACTTTTTTCAGCGCTTTCTTGCCGATAATCTCTTGTATCTTCGGCTCATCAAGCGCTTTCTTTCTGACTTCATCGTCAGAGATCCCGGCAGGTATCATAATCTTTGCTTTTACTTTGCCGTTAATCTGAATAACGAGTTCTATTTCCTCTTCTTTTGCGATGTGCTCATCCCATGAAGGCCATTTCTGTTCAAGTATGCCTTCTTTGTTGCCTATGGATTCCCACAGTTCTTCTGAGATGTGCGGAGAAAATGGAGAGAGCAAAAGCATAAGCGTCTCAATGCTGAATCTGAATACTTCCCATTCTTCATCTTCCTTAGGCTCAAAAGCGCTTATATCATTCACAAGCTCCATAAGCGCTGCGATCGCTGTGTTGAAGTGGTATTCGCGCTCCATGTCGTTTGTGACCCGCTTTATGGTCTGATGCGTCTTTCTTAGAAGGCTCATAGCTGATGGCTGATAGCTTGATAGCTCCTCAATTTTGAATTTTGAATTTTGAATTTTGAATTTATTTTTATACAAGATTCCCCATATCCTGTTGAGGAATCTGTATGCGCCCTCAACTCCCTGATCAGACCATTCAAGGTCCCTTTCAGGCGGCGCTGCAAAAAGCGAAAAGAGCCTTGATGTGTCTGCACCGTATCTATTTATCAGGTGGTCAGGGTCAATGACATTTTTTTTGGATTTTGACATCTTCTCAACCCTTCCTCTCTCAACAGCTTTTCCGCACTTCACGCACTTCTCATCCTTAATATCTTCGGGTAAGAGCCAGCCATGCTCAGAACATTTCAATGTCTCCTTGCAGACCATTCCCTGCGTGAGAAGGTTTGTGAAAGGCTCCGGAGAGTTAATGATCCCAAGGTCTTTTATAACACGGGTAAAGAACCTTGAATAGAGGAGATGAAGCACTGCGTGTTCAACGCCGCCGACATACTGGTCAACAGGCATCCAGTAACTTATTGGGGATTGGGGATTGGGGGTTAGGGATTGGAAATTAATCTTTCCATTGTCAACGCAATATGCAATGAAATACCATGATGAATCAACAAATGTGTCCATAGTATCAGTCTCGCGCCTTGCCTTGCCTTTGCACTCTGGGCAGCTTGTATTTACAAATTTTTCTGACTCTGCAAGCGGTGACCCGCCTGTGCCTGTGAATTTCACATCCTCGGGAAGGATTACAGGGAGTTCGTCTTCAGGAACAGGAACAACACCGCATTTCTCACAATAAATTATTGGTATTGGCGTTCCCCAGTATCTCTGCCTTGATATTCCCCAGTCACGGAGCTTGTAATTTATTACCCTTTTGCCTAATCCCTTTTTCTCTATGTGCTTTGCTATCTCTATTCTTGCAACATCACTTCTTAGTCTGCTGTATGAACTTGAGTCAACGAGAATGCCTTCATCCTCAAAAGCGGCATTGAGTTCGGAGTTTGAAGTTTGGAGTTCGGAGTTTTCAGGCATAATTACAATCTTAATCGGAAGTTCATACTTCTTTGCAAACTCAAAGTCGCGCTGGTCATGCGCAGGCACTGACATTATAGCTCCTGTGCCGTATTCCATCAGGACGAAGTTTGCTATGCAGATGGGAATCTTCTCATCATTCGCAGGATTGACTGCATAGTGTCCTGTGAAGAATCCAATCTTTTCATCTTCTTTGCCGTAGCGCTCTTTGACTTTTTTAAGCGCTTCTTTATCAGCAGCGAGTTTTTCTGATAACGGGTGTGTGGGTGCAAGGCATACAAATGTTGCGCCAAACAGCGTATCTGCCCTTGTAGTGAATATCCTGATTTTTTCATCCATTCCGTAAACTTTAAAATCAGCTTCAAGTCCCTCACTCTTTCCTATCCAGTTTTTTTGCATTAAGACAACTTTTTCAGGCCAGCCCTTAAGCTCGTCACATGCATTTAGAAGGTCTTCTGCATAATGCGTAATACGGAAGAACCATTGCTCCAACTCTTTCTTGATTACGGCTGTATCGCATCTCCAGCATCCGCTGTCAATAACCTGCTCATTTGCAAGAACAGTCATGCATGAAGGGCACCAGTTCACAAATGATGATTTCCTGTATGCCAGCCCTTTTTCATACATCTTCAGGAAAAACCACTGATTCCACTTATAGTAATCAGGACTGCATGTCGTAACCTCTCTGTCCCAGTCATAGCTAAGCCCCAACTGATTGAGCTGTTTTTTCATATATGTGATGTTTTCGTATGTCCATTTTGCAGGATGGACACCCTCTTTTATCGCGGCGTTCTCAGCAGGCATTCCGAATGCATCCCATCCCATCGGATGTATTACATTGAATCCCCTCATTTTCTTGTATCTTGCTATAACATCACCGATGGCATAGTTCCGCACATGGCCCATGTGTATTTTTCCTGAAGGGTAGGGGAACATCTCAAGGCAGTAAAATTTCTTTTTTGAAGAGTCCTGTTCTGTTTTAAAAATATTTCTCTCAGCCCAATACTTCTGCCACTTCAGCTCAACTTTTTGCGGGTCGTATCTTTCTTCCAAAGCAGTCTGTCTCCTTTTAATTTCAGGCATTTATTATAAATGTGCGAGAGGAAGAATGACAAGGGAGGAGAGCAGGAGCAATGAAAATTCTTAATAAAATCAGGAAATTTCAAAAACTGCTTGACAGTCCATCATTTTTATAGTATCGTATGTTTAGAAAGTTCTAAACAAAAAGAATAAGGGAGGATTGCATGACAGAGACATGCTACTTCTTGACAGGGCTTTTGGTTTGTTCGGTTGTTACATTTAGCATAATAGCGGTTATGCACAAAAGTTTTTCGATTATGATGGTAGATCTTTGTGAAGGCGAGGCAAGGGCACGTTTCTGGACAGTGGCTGTTGAGGCATGGTTTTTTCTTTGGGGCATAAGCGCAGCATTGAAGTGGTGTCCCGAAGGGACTACTGACAGGCAGTTGTTTTTTGCAGCAATTAACCAGATTAAGAGCGGTTTGAACGGCACATCAAGTGCAATAGTAATGTTTTCAGTAGGACTGCTTGCTTTTGTCCTGATTAGGAAATTTAAAGGGCGTGAAGAAGAAGCTTAAAGGAGGCAATATGAGCAATCAGTTTACAGATGTACGCGAAGGTTTGATGGAGGCTGTGGGGAGAATAACTTCTTTCTGGGGTTTCAGCAAGATAATGGGGCAGATGTACGGATTGCTGTATCTTTCTTCCAAGCCATTAACGCTGGATGAAATGTCAGAAAGCATTTCTGTAAGTAAGGGCAATGTCAGCATAAACATAAGGGCTCTTGAGCGATGGAATATGGTTAAGCCTGTTTGGGTTAAAGGAGATAGAAAGGACTATTATGAGGCTGAGACTGATTTCTGGAAGATTGTAAAGGGGGTATTGAGGGAAAGAGAAAAGAAGGAATTTGATCAGGCACTGGCATCTGTGAGCAGCATTTTGAAGAAATCGGAGGATATTCATAAGAGTTCAAAAAATGCCGAGACTGCATTCACAATAGAAAGACTTAAAAAACTTGAAGACTTCATTATGACAATAGATAAGCTGGCAGGTGTTTTATTAACAATAGAAGACCTTAAAAGAAAATTTTTAGGTCTTTCTAAAAAGAAATAGGAGGTCATTATGAACTCTAAACAAATTCATATAGTGACAGGAGCCTTTGGATTTTCAGGAAAATATATCGCCGGGCGCCTACTCGATGCAGGTTATGAGGTGCGGACGCTGACCAATTCTCCGCATCGTGAAAATCCCTTCGGAGGCGGAATAAAGGCTTACCCCTATAACTTTGATAATCCTAAAAAACTTATTGAATCATTACAAGGGGTTTCTGTTCTCTACAACAACTACTGGGTAAGATTTAATTGTAGGGATTTTTCTTATGCAAAAGCTGTTGAAAATACATTGAAGCTTTTCGACGCGGCAAAGAAGGCTGGTATAAAACGAATAGTCCACGTCAGCATAACAAATCCATCAGGAGATTCTCCCTTTGAATATTTCAGTGGGAAGGCAAAAATTGAAAAAGCGCTGATAGAATCTGGAATCTCCTATGCCATTCTCAGACCGGCTGTTCTCTTTGGCAAAGAGGATATTTTGATAAACAACATTGCCTGGTTCTTAAGGCGATTTCCTGTATTCGGAGTTTTCGGCGACGGCAATTATCGCCTACAGCCGATTTATGTTGATGACCTTGCAAAGCTCGCAGTTGAACAGGGGCAGAAGACTGAAAATTGCGTTATTGATGCAATCGGGCCTGAAACATTTACGTATCGAGAGTTGATTGAGGAAATAGGTGATGCCATAGGAAAACGAAGACTTATTCTGTATATTCCACCTCCTCTGGGTTATCTTATAGGTTCAATCGTTGGTAAAATATTCGGCGATGTAACGATTACACGCGATGAGATAGACGGGCTAATGGCTGACCTCCTCTATACAAAGTCCCATCCAACAGGGAAGACAAGACTTAGTGACTGGGTAAACAAGAACGCATCCACACTCGGAATTCATTACAGCAGTGAACTTGCGAGAAGGAAGGATAGAGAGAAATCTTATGAGAAGTTGTAAATAAGAGTGTAAAGAGACTAAGCAACAATATATTTAAAATTAAGCACTTCGCTGATTAACTTAAAATCCTTCTCATTTTTTGTAATTAGGACTGCGCCTATGTCTCTGACAGAAATGGCTATGAGAATATCAGCAAGAAGGCTTTTGATTCTTAAGGGGTCGATTTTCTCATCAAGTCTCAGCTTTCGCATTATATCCCCTGCAACATACCATTGTCTTTCAGTTACAGAGATAACACTAAAATTATTCTTTATCTGCTCTATGAGTTTTTGTTCCTTTGGGTCGTATGCGCCCGAGAGAAGTTCCATCAGGACTACAGAACTGAATGTAATATGATAAACTCGGTTCAGGCTTATGAATGTGTCGTAAACAGTGCCTTTTCTGAAATGTTCTATGAGAAAGGAAGTATCAAAGACAGCCCTCTGCCTCAATTAAGACCCTCGAATTTGAATTTCCCCTTTGTCTGCTCGATAAGCCTTCTCATCTTTTCCTGATATATGACATCAGAAAGAGCAGTTTCTACAGCTTCTGTCTCTGTCTTTGCCCCAAGTATTTTCTGGGCATCCTTGATTAAAGTTTCATTAAGCCTGAAATGTTTTGCCGTTTTTTTAATTACAGTCTGCATGTTAACCTCCATTCTTACTTGTATATACAATTTAAGATATTGTAGCTACAATGTCAAGGGCTTTTAGCTGTTTGGTGGTAATTGTGTGCATGATTACGGCTGATGCGAGGAAG
This sequence comes from Nitrospirota bacterium, assembly GCA_016195565.1. Lineage (NCBI taxonomy): Bacteria > Pseudomonadati > Nitrospirota > Nitrospirota bacterium. Next base: position 50,312 of record JACPZK010000005.1, read on the forward strand.
TTAGTTATTAGAGAATTGCTTATTCTATTTCGGTTGTCCGATAAACAATCTGATTATAGCAACGGCGATTAAGGCGTAAATCAGATATTGCAAGAACTGAACGGCTTTGCCGAGAGGCATTTTATCACTGCTCCCTGCCGTCTCCAACGAAGTTTTTTTCTCTTCTTTAGACAGTTTTGCAAAAGATAACGCACCATAAATAAGAACTGCCACAAACATCAAGACGCCAATTGCCTTTAGGTAAAATTTTGTGATTATGATTGCAGCGATAAGGAATGTGATAACAACTAAGGCTATGGTAAATTTTTTTTTGGCTGCATTCCTTGATTTTGGCTGTTCCATGATGTGTACGACTACTCTATTGGCACATCTGTCTTTATGTAAAGCTCTCTCAGTTGTTTTGGTTCTACTGTTGAAGGCGCTCCGGACATCATGCAGACAGCTTTTTGTGTTTTTGGGAATGCGATAACGTCTCTTATAGATGTTGCTCCAACCATTATCATCACAAGCCTGTCAAGTCCGAGGGCGATGCCTCCATGCGGCGGAGCGCCATACTGGAGCGCATCAAGCAGGAAGCCAAACTTCATCTTAGCCTCTTCCTCTGAGATATTCAGGACATCAAACATCTTTTTCTGAACGTCCTGCCTGTGAATACGAATGCTTCCACCGCCAATCTCAGAACCGTTAAGAACAATGTCATAAGCCTTTGCCCTAAGAGAAGTTAGAAGTTGAAAGTTAGAAGTTGAGAGTTGAGAATCAGAAAAATTAACAGTCAACAGTTTCTCTATATCTTCATTCATGGGTGATGTGAACGGATGGTGCATTGTTTGAAACCTGCTTTCCTCTTCATCCCATTCAAGCAAAGGGAAATCGGTTATCCACGCAAATTTATATCCCGGCTTAATCAGGTTTAATCTTTCGCCGAGCGCAAGCCTGAGCCTGCTTAAGACGTCATAAGTAACCTTCGGCTTGTCAGCGATGAAGAGCATCAAATCGCCTTCTTCAGCGCTAAGCCTTTCAGCCATCTTTTTCAATATCTCTTCAGGGAAGAACTTTGCAATTGGTGAGTCAAAGCCGTTCTTTATCTTTATCCATGCAAGGCCTTTTGCGCCGAATGACTGCGCTTCCTGTGTCAGCATGTCTATCTCTTTGCGTGAAAGACCTGCCATCCCTTTTCCGTTGATTGCCTTTACCATTCCCCTGTCATTGATTGCATCAAGGAAAACCTTGAATGTGCCCTTTAAGGCGAGGTCTGCCATATCTTTAAGTTCAAGGCCGAATCTCATATCAGGCTTGTCGTTTCCAAATCTCTCCATTGATTCATGAAAACTTAATCTCTGAAAAGGTGTTTCTATATCAATTGAAAGCACATCTTTGAAAAGCTTCATCATCATTTCTTCCATGAGAGAAATGATATCTTCCCTGTCGGCAAACGACATCTCAAGGTCAATCTGTGTGAATTCAGGTTGTCTGTCTGCCCTGAGGTCTTCGTCACGGAAACATTTCACAATCTGGAAATACTTCTCCAATCCTGAGACCATGAGTATCTGCTTGAATAACTGCGGTGACTGCGGGAGCGCATAGAAATGTCCGGGGTTCAACCTGCTCGGAACAAGATAATCCCTTGCGCCTTCAGGCGTGGATTTTGTAAGCATCGGTGTTTCTATCTCAAGAAATCCCCTCTCATCGAGATAATCTCTTGTGGCCATTGTAATCTTGTGACGCGTAGTAAGGTTCTGCTGCATCTCAGGCCTTCTCAAGTCAAGATACCTGTGTTTAAGCCGTAAGGCCTCTCCTGCGTCTGCCGCCTCTTCCATGTTATAAGGCAATGGCGCTGCCTCATTCAGGACTTCAAGTTTGCTGACATACAACTCAACAATGCCTGTTGGGATATTAGGATTTTCGGTGCCTTCAGGCCTTCTTCGTATCTCGCCTGACACAGCTATGACATACTCAGCCCTCAAATCATGCGCGTTAGTATGCGAATCACCTGCGATGTCAGGACTGAATACAATCTGGCAAAGTCCGCTCCTGTCTCTGAGGTCAATGAATATCAGACCTCCGTGGTCTCTCCTTCTGAACACCCAGCCGGCAAGGCTCAGGTTTGAGCCTATGTCGGATTCCCTGAGTTCACCGCAGCCTTTGTCCCGAATCATTCATTACCTCTTTCTTTATCTTTTTAACCTCATCCGGAGTTAAATATCTTAACTCTCCGGAGCGAAGATTTCCAATATCTATGCCGTTGATTTTTATGCGTTTGAGTTTAAGCACAGGATGTCCGGCCTGCTCGCACATTCTCCTTACCTGCCTTTTTTTCCCCTCATAAATCGTAATCTCAATCCAGCAGTTTTCCTCTGCCTTTCTGAGTTTCTTTACTTTAGCAGGCGCGGTAACTCCGTCCTTAAGCCTTATCCCTTTTCGCAGTTTCTCTATCTTTTCGTCCTCAATGATGCCCTTTATTTTAACATGATATGTCTTTGGAATCTTCTTTGACGGATGCAAGATTGAATGCGCGAAATCACCGTCATTTGTAAGAAGAAGCAGTCCTTCCGAATCAAAGTCAAGCCTTCCAACGGGAAATACCCTGTATCTGATGTTTCTTAAATAATCCTTTATAGTCGGCCTTTCCTCCGCTTCTGCAAGGGTTGTAATAACTCCCTTTGGCTTGTTTATCATTAGATAGACCTTCGGCTCCGGTTTTGTTAGAAGTTTCCCGTCTAATTTTATATGGTCTTTTGAAATGTCTGCCTTCATCCCGAGGGATGCAGCCTTTCCGTTTATAGTGACCCTTCCTTCAAGGATAATCTCCTCAGCGCCTCTTCTGGAGGCAATCCCCATCTTTGCAAGTATCTTCTGAAGCCGTTCTTCCATAGGTAATGATGATAACATAGCGGATGGTAATATGGGCAGGTGCCGCATAAAAATTCCTCGCCAGCCTCCCCTATCTATTGCCCATAGCAGCGCTCTGTTTTTCAATGACATATTCATCATATGACTGCTATAATTTAATAAAAATTCAGAGGCTATCGCATATGAAATTTCTGAAACTCGTTGAATATTTTGAAAAGCTTGAGGCTACTGCAAAGCGTCTTGAGATGTTCGACATACTTTCGGAACTGTTCAAAGAGGCGCATTCCGATAATATAGATAAAATTATTTATCTCAGCCAGGGGCAGTTGCTTCCGCCTTTTCATGGCCTTGAGATGGGCATGTCGGAAAAACTTCTTATCAGGGCAATATCAGATGCAGCCAATACACCTACAAAAAAAGTTGAGGATGTATTTAAACACACAGGAGACCTCGGGAAAACTGCCAGGGAATTGATAAAAAACAAAGGAGAAAATCTTACAGTCAGAAAAGTTTATGAAGAACTTACGGCCATTGCCCGGACATCAGGCACAGGAAGCGTTGAAAAGAAGATTGGGCTTCTAAGTAGTCTTTTAAGGGGAGTATCTCCGGAAGAGGCAAAGTATATTGCGCGGTTTGTAATAGGAAGATTGAGGCTCGGAATCGGCGATCCAACTGTGCTCGAAGCCTTGGCGCTTGCGCAGGGAGACAGATCATTAAGGCCCGAGCTTGAAAGGGCTTATAACTTCTGCTCCGATCTGGGGCTTGTTGCAAAAACATTACTTGAAAAGGGGATGGAGGGCGTAAAGAAATTCCATGTGAGAGTTGGTTACCCGATAAGGATGGCGTTGTGTGAAAGGCTTCCTTCCTCAGAGGAGATTATAGAGAAAATAGGGGAAGCTGCCATAGAGGCTAAATATGACGGTTTCAGGGTACAGATTCATAAAAACAAAAACAATATTGACATGTTCTCAAGAAACCTTGAGAGGACGACTCACATGTTCCCCGAGATAAAAGAGGCTGTGAAAAATTTTATAACTGCGGATACTGCAATCATTGAAGGGGAGGCGCTTGCATACAATGAATCAACAGGCGAGCTTTTTCCATTTCAGATTACTATTCAAAGAAAAAGAAAACACGGGATTGAGGAACTTGCAAAGGAATATCCCCTTAGATTTTTTGCCTTTGATCTTCTTTATGCAGATGGAGAAGACTATACTCCAAAGCCTTTTAGGGAGAGGCGTGAAAAATTAAAAAAGATTATAAAGAATAATTCTGTGATTGAACCATCCGAATTGTTTATTACAGACAGGCATGAAGATATCACAAAATATTTTGAGGGTGCCATAGCAAGGGGGCTTGAAGGTGTTGTTGCGAAAAGGCTTGATGCGCCCTATGCAGCAGGAGGCAGGAACTTCAACTGGATTAAGCTTAAGAGAAGTTACAGGGGAGAGCTTGCAGATACGGTTGATGTATGCATAGTCGGTTATTTCAGGGGCAAGGGAGCAAGGGCAAAGTTCGGTGTAGGAGCTTTTCTCGGCGCTGTCTATGACCCGAAGACAGACTCATTCAAGACAGTAAGCAAGGTCGGCACAGGCTTTTCAGAGGATGAATTTCTTCAGCTCAAAAAAATCCTTGATGAAATATCCATCTCCCACAGGCATCCGAGGGTAGATTCCGTTATGGAGGCAGATGTCTGGGTAGAGCCGAGATATGTTGTGACAGTCACGGCAGATGAAATTACACGCTCTCCTTCGCATACAGCAGGACGCGACAAGGATGGCATAGGCTACGCACTGCGCTTCCCGCGTGCAGTCGGATTTCTGAGAGAAGACAAAAACCCTGAGGACGCAAACACGGTCAAAGAGATTATTGCGTTGTTTGAGATGCAGAAAAAGGTGAAGGTGAGTTGAAGGTTATGAAAAACTGGCTTATTCTTTTAATTGGAATTGTTTTTTTAACAATTTTTGTATCTCCTGCATCATCTGAGATTTACAAATGGAAGGATAAAGATGGAAATGTTTTTTACTCTGATTCTCCACCGCCTGGCGTTGATGTGCAGAAAAAGAAGTTCAGGGAGGACAAAATCGAAAGGCAAGAAATAAAGGAAGGCATTCATAAGTCAGAGAGCATTACGTTAAAAGGGAACAGGCCAATCAGTGATGTAAAGGTCATCATGTATATGACGTCGTGGTGCCCATATTGCAGAAAGGCAAGAGAGTATATCAATTCTCTCGGCGTAAAATTAACTGAATATGATATAGATCGCGACAAAAGCAAAAACAGTGAAATGCTGAGTAAAAGCGGAGGAGCTAAGGGAGTTCCTCTTATCGATGTCGAAGGCCTGATAATAAAGGGGTATGTGCCGGATGCTATCAAGACAGCGGTAGAAAAAAGAAGAAGTCTATGAAGATAAATGATTACTCATTCGGAAAAATCACAGTTGATAATAAGACCTATACCTCTGATGTTGTCATGTATCCTGATAAGGTTGATTCTAAATGGTGGCGCAAGGAAGGTCATTATCTCCAGCCTGCAGACCTGACGGATATAATAAATGCAAAGCCTGATATCCTGATTATCGGTACTGGTGCATCAGGAATTATGCAAGTGCCGGATGAAACGCTGAAGTTTCTTAAGGCAAAAGGCATTGAGGTTCATGTTGAGATAACTGGGAAGGCAGTTGAATTATTTAATAAATTGCAGAGCGAAAAATCAGGCAAGAGAATAATTGCTGCATTGCATCTGACGTGTTGATAACCAAAAATCATTTGAAATGAAAAACAAAAGGCTTATCTCAATCTACAGAAAACTCTTTAAATCATTTGGCCCTCAGAGCTGGTGGCCGGGGGATTCGCCCTTTGAGGTTGCAGTTGGAGCGATACTTACGCAGAACACAAATTGGGGAAATGTTGAGAAGGCGATAAATAATCTCAAAAGAGAGAAAGTCCTGAATGCAAAGGCTATTCATGATATGCCTGTAAACAGGCTGGCTTCATTGATTCGGCCTGCGGGATATTTCAATGTCAAGGCAAAGCGCCTTAAAGCATTCATTGATTTCCTGATGAATGATTATCACGGAAGCATGAAGAGGATGAAAAAAGAAGATATGCATTCACTCAGGAATAAACTTCTCAGTGTCAATGGCATAGGCCCTGAGACTGCTGACTCAATTCTTCTTTATGCGCTTGATAAGCCGATATTTGTGATTGATGCATATACCAAGAGGGTTCTATCAAGGCATAATATTTTAGGGCATGATGAACCTTATGACAGGTTTCAGGAGCTTTTCCATTCAACTCTTAGAAAAGATGTTAAGTTATTTAATGAATATCATGCATTGTTTGTGAGGGTAGGGAAGATGTTTTGTAAAACAAAACCTGTTTGTGAAAGATGCCCGTTGAATAGGAAGGAGAAAATACTATGACAGGCAGTATTGTCTTTCACTTCCTGAGATATTTTTCTACAGTTCTAAGTTCATTCCACTACAGCCTCGAAACTCACCCTTCGGGTTCAGACAGTCGAGGCCGTGGACGCTTCATTTCACTAAGAACTGTTACCGAAAAATCTCTAAAGTCGTTCAAGCCAACACTGCCTGTTACAAGCGTGAGGCTCGACCAATGAGAACTCTTTCTCTTGGATACTCCCCCTGTCCGAATGACACGTTCATCTTCTATGCGCTCGTGCATGGGAAGATAGATACCGGTGATTTGAAGTTCAATGAAATTCTTCTTGATGTGGAGACACTGAACCAGATGGCTTTGAAAGGCAAGCTTGATATAACAAAGGCTTCATACAATGCATTCGGTAGCCTGCGTGAGGATTACTGTCTTCTGCGTTCAGGCGGAGCGCTTGGAAGGGGATGCGGGCCATTGGTTGTGGCTTCTAAAGAATGTGAAATGAAAGATTTGAAGGGGAAGACAATAGCAATCCCCGGAGAGCTTACCACAGCTTATCTTCTTTTACAGCTTTATGACCCTGATTTCAGGAGTAATGTCAAAGCGATGCCGTTTCATGAAATTATGGGTGCGGTTAAAGAAGGAAAGGCTGATGCAGGGCTGATAATTCATGAAGGAAGATTTACTTATCCATCCTATGGGCTGAAAAAGATTATTGACCTCGGCGAGTGGTGGGAAGAGGAAACAGGCCTGCCGATACCACTTGGCTGCATAATTGCAAAGAGAAGTCTCGGAATAGAATTAATAGAAAAGCTGGGAAGGCTGATAAGGGAGAGTGTGCTTTATGCTATGAGCCGCAGGGATGAGCCTGTGAAATATATAAAAGAGCATTCACAGGAGCTTGATGATTCTGTTATTGATGAACATATCAAGCTCTATGTCAATGATTATTCGATTGACATTGGCGATAACGGTATAAGAGCCGTAAGGAAGCTTCTGGACATGGCAGAAGAAAGAGGGATAATAAAAAAATCGTCAAAGCCGCTATTTATAAGGTTGGATTAGTATACTGTCTAAGTGGGATATAATATCTTCGCTTAACTTCTATTTATTTTTTCTAATCTTCGGCAAAAACCTTGGGACCTGTTTCATGTATTCAGCGTATTCATCGCCGAATATTTTAATCAACCGTTTCTCTTCCATGAATGCTCCGAAGATGAAGTAGATATCAGCAAGGATGCTCACAGCGAGCCAGTTCCTTGTTATGTTAGGCTCAAATGTGAAAATAATTATTCCTGCAAGGTAAAGCGGATGCCTGACAAAACCATAAACACCTGTCTTCACAAGCCTTGTCTGTGTTATCCCTTCAGCATCTCCTTTAACCTCTTTTTTTGTGATGTATCTCCAAACCTGTGTAATTCCCATAAACTCATGAGAGGTTAGAACCTTAAAAGAAAGTGTGCCGAATATAAGGCCAGTAATCTGAATTGCGTGCATTGCCCACCTGAACCATGCCGGTCCCCTGAACAAATAAACATCAGGTATCATGTTTATAAAATAAATTGCAATTAGTAATGTAATTATGCTGAAGCAGGTATAAATGAACCTGTAGAAAACCTTCACAAATGTCTCACCCAAAAGCCTCTGCGTTTGGGACTTAATGAAAGATGTCACGCAGAGAGAGTGGATAAAGGCAAATGATAAGAATATCAGTATCACTCTCCCTATGGCTTCATACCAGGTCATGGAAGTATTGTATACTAATCAGCTTTATTCATGATATTTTCATATTGCTGAAATAAAAACCGGTAAGCTATACTTTATAATCAGCAGTTAAGAAAATTTCAGGAGATAGAGATGCCTTTTTTCAGTGAACTTTTTGTAAGTGAAATATTAAGAAAGCCTGTCCTGGACCCGAGAGGCGAAGAACTCGGCAAGGTGAAGGACCTGGTTGTTGTTAAAGGCGAGCCATTGCCAAAGATTTCCAACCTTGTTATTGAGAAGAAAAGAAAGCTCTTTAATCTTCCATGGAGTGATTTGAGCATATTCAATAAAAGGATAATCGCTGCGAATATTTACGGCGCAAGGCTTCAGTCCTACGAACTCAGCGAGCAAGACCTCCTTGTGGCAAGGGATATTTTTGATAAGCAGATAGTTGATGCAAATGGAGCAAAGGTTGTGAGAGTGAATGACGTCAAGCTCGAAGGACTTAATACAGAGGCAGTGCTTTTAGCTGTTGACGTGGGGATGAGAGGAATAATGAGGAGGCTTGGAGTTGAGAGAGGCGGAGAAGACCTGATGAGGCTTCTCAGGATGCATCTGCCGTACAATCTTATAAGCTGGAATTATATACAGCCGCTGGAACCAAAACTTACTGCAATATCACTTACAGTTCCGAGACAGATGGTGGCTGATCTGCATCCTGCGGACCTGGCAGCGATAATAAGCCAGGTTTCTCACAAAGAGGGCGCTATTCTGTTTAAGGGCCTTGATGCGGAAACAGCTGCTGAGGCGCTTTCAGAACTTGAACCTGAGACACAGGCGGCAATAATAACAGGAATGGATACTGATAAAGCCGCTGATATAATAGAGGAGATGCCTCCTGATGAAGCTGCTGATGTCATAAGCGACCTGTCCGCAGAAAAGGCGCAGGAAATTTTAGGCAGTCTTGAAAAAGAGGATGCAGAGGACATTCAGGAACTTATGGGACATGAAGAAGACACGGCAGGCGGTATTATGACAAATGCGTTTATAGCGTACAGGCCTGAAACGAGCGTAAAGGAGGCTATCGAAAGCTTCAGAAGAGATGCAGAAGAAGTTGAGACCATCTATTATATATATGTAACGGATGCGGAAGAGAAACTCAAAGGGGTGGTGTCGCTTAGGGAAATTCTGCTTTCTCCGCCTGAAACAAAACTGTCAGATATTATGGTGACCAAGTTCAAGACAGTCACGCCTGAGATTGATGAAATGCAGGTTGCCGGTATTATATCGAAGTATAACCTTGTTGCGCTTCCGGTTGTTGACAGCGAAGGGTTTCTACTCGGCATTGTTACAGTGGATGATATTATTGACAGGATTCTGCCGCCGGCAGCAAAGCATAAGAGAAGAAGGGTATGAAAATACAAGTTAAGAGTTTAGAATTAAAAGTTAGAAATTAAAACCTAAAACAGGCAATGCAGATTAGCAGAGGAAAGTTCTGATGAAATTTAGCAAAAAAGTTCTCCTGTTCCTGAGTGTAATGGGGCCCGGCATCATAACTGCGAATATAGATAATGATGCAAGCGGGATTACCACTTATTCTGTGGCAGGCGCAAGATTCGGCTATGCGCTTCTCTGGACATTGATACCCACGACTGTTGCGCTTGTTGTGATTCAGGAGATGGTTGCAAGGATGGGAGTTGTCACAGGCAAGGGGCTTTCAGATTTGATAAGAGAAAACTATGGCGTAAAATCAACATTCTATATGATGGCAGCCCTCCTCATCGCAAATTTCGGCACAACTCTCGCTAATTTCGCAGGATGGGCAGCGTCAATGGATATCCTCGGATTAAGCAAGTACGTGATGGTTCCTGTTGGCGCGGTGTCAGTCTGGTTCCTTGTTACAAAAGGCAGTTACAGGTCAGTTGAGAGAGTGCTGCTCTTTGCATGCCTTTTATATTTCGGGTATGTTATCTCGGGGTTCATGGCAAAACCTGACTGGATTCCTGTTTTTAAGAACACACTTGTGCCTCAGATAAAGTGGGATTCCGAATATGCGATACTCAGCATAGCAATAATAGGCACAACAATAACACCGTGGATGCAGTTTTACCTCCAGTCATCTATTGCAGAGAAGGGAATAAGAAAAGAGGATTATAAGGCATCCAGGCTTGATGTGATACTGGGATGTTCTATAACGGACATAATTGCATTTTTCATTATAGTTACATGCGCAGCCACGCTTTTTCCGTCAGGCATAAGGATAAATGAGGCCTCGGAGGCTGCAATTGCGCTCAAACCGCTTGCTGGAGAATATGCGTCTTTCATATTCGCTCTCTGCCTTGCCAACGGTTCGCTTCTTGGAGTGATAATAGTCCCGCTGGCAACAGCATATTACATATGCGAGGCAATGGGGTGGGAAGCGGGTATCAATAAAACATTCAGAGAAGCGCCTCAGTTTATGTGGATATACACAGCGCTCATAGTTGTTTCTGCCTTGGTGATATTGATTCCCGGCGCACCGCTAGTTTTTCTTATGATTCTGGCGTCTGTTGTAAACGGCATATTGCTCCCTTTTGTGCTGATATATGCGCTGTCGCTGGTGAACAACGCAAAGATAATGGGAGAATATGTAAACCCGAAGAGTTATAATTACATAACTTGGGGCACAGTAGTGGTTATAATCTGTCTCACTGTATTTTTTGTGGTTACAAGCATAATACCTGCAGGAGGAAAGATTTAATGGTAAAAGCAATAGAGTGGAAAGACGGGAAAGTTATTATGCTTGATCAGAGCAGGCTTCCTGTGGAAGTGAAGTTCATTGAGTGCGCTGATTATCATATCATTGCCGAGGGCATAAAAAAACTCTGGATAAGAGGCGCTCCCGCAATCGGCATAGCAGCGGCAATGGGGATAGCTCTCGGCGCACAGGATATAACGGCAAAGAATTACAGGGACTTCATGAAAGGAATAGAAGTTATATGCAACGAACTTCTTGCCACAAGGCCTACGGCAGTAAATATAAAATGGGCTGTTGAGAGGATAAAAAGGCTTTTAAAAGAGAGACGCGGTGAATCGGTTGCCCGGTTAAAGGAACTTCTCATTGAAGAGGCAAAAAAGATACATGAGGAAGATATTGAGGTTAATAAGGCAATAGGAAGATGGGGCGCGCAGTTTATAAAAGACGGCGATACAGTTCTCACTCACTGTAATGCAGGCGCTCTTGCAACAGGCGGGTACGGCACGGCAACAGCGCCGATATTTGTCGCAATAGAACAGGGCAAGAAAATACAGGTCATAGCTGATGAGACAAGGCCTGTGCTTCAGGGAGCGAGGCTTACCGCATGGGAACTGATGCAGGCAGGAGTGCCTGTGACGCTTATAACAGACAACTCTGCGGGCGCTCTCATGAAAAAAGGCGAGATAGACCTTGCTATTGTCGGCACTGACAGGACTGTCAGGAACGGAGATGTAGCTAACAAAATCGGGACATATTCTGTAGCTGTATTATGCAAAGAGCATAAGATACCATTCTATGTTGCTGCGCCGCTCAACAGCATTGATTTTTCAATTTCAACAGGCGATAAGATTCCGATAGAAGAGAGAGGCGCAGAGGAAGTTACGCATATATTCGGCAGCTGCCAGATTGCGCCTGACAACGTGAAAGTGAGAAATATGGCATTTGATGTTACCCCTGCAAAATATGTGACGGCAATTATCACTGAAAAGGGCGCATTCAGGCCGAAAGACCTGAAGAAGCTGTCAAAAAAAGGCGTAAACATTGAAGAGTACAGGCTCTGAGATAATTAAGCATGATTAAGACAACGGATATTAAAAAGGTTTTTGATGCGTATGAAAAGGAATTAAGTCTCGTTGAGGCTAAACTTGAAGGACTGTTCCAAAGCGAAGCTCCTCTCATACCGCTGATAGGCAAGTATCTGCTTGAGAGCGGCGGCAAGAGATTAAGGCCGCTTTTCCTGCTTTCAAGCGCAAGGCTTGCAGGCTATAAGGGGGATGAACATATAGCGCTTGCAGGCATCATAGAACTGATACATATGGCATCGCTGCTTCATGATGATGTTGTTGACGCTGCAAAGATACGCAGGGGCAGGCCGGCAGCCCATTCAGTATGGGGGAATCAGATTGTGATTCTGGTTGGAGATTTTCTGTATTCAAATGCCCTTAGAAAAGCTGTGTCCTTCAAAGATCAGAGAATAATGGAGGCCCTTTCAGAGGCAACAACGAGCATGACAGAAGGAGAGATTCTGCAGCTTCAGAAGACCGCTGATATCAATATTACAGAGGACGAATATATAAAAATAATATCTGCCAAGACAGGCTTGCTCATATCAGCGGCATGCAGGATTGGCGCAATACTGAGTTCCGAGCTGCTCGGAGCTGAAGAAAATGCCTTTGCAATGTTCGGGCTCAAGGCAGGCACGGCTTTCCAGATGGCTGATGATATTCTTGATTACATGGCAGAAGAGAGCGAGCTTGGCAAGAAACTCGGCAAGGACATAGGAGAGGGAAAGATAACATTGCCTGTTATTTATCTTTTAAAAAATGCCTCGGCTGATGAGAAAGAGGAAATAAAACGGATAATAGAAAAACCCTCGGAAGAAGGACTCAGGCGGATTCTCGTGCTCTTCAGGCAGTACAGCGTTCTGAAAGAGTCACTCAAAAGGGCACAGGCTCTTGTTGATGAGGCAAAGGATGAGCTTTCCATATTCCCTGACTCTCCTGACAGGGACGCCATGCTGAGCCTTGCCGACTATGCAATATCAAGAGATAAATAATATGCATCCATTGGTCAAACTTGCAAGGCAGACAGTAGAGATTTATGTTAATGAACGCCGTGTGATAGAGCCTCCGAGCAGCTCGGAGCTTGCGCCTGAGATGAAACAAAAGGCAGGAACATTTGTCTCTATAAAAAAACACGGAGAATTAAGAGGCTGCATAGGAACTTTCATTCCTTCCTGCGAGAATGTTGCCGGGGAGATTATAAGAAACGCAATATGCGCTGCAACACAGGACCCCAGATTCCACTGTGTTGAAAAGGAAGAACTGAGCGAGCTTGCTTATTCTGTTGATGTCCTGACTCCGCCTGAAGAGGTTAAAGACCTTAAAGACCTGAATCCTAAAAAATATGGGGTAATAGTCTCAAAAGGGCAGAGGAAAGGATTGCTTCTGCCTGACCTTGAAGGTGTTGACACTGTTGAAGAGCAGCTTCGCATTGCAAAGACGAAGGCAGGCATATATGATAATGAGGAAGTTAAAATCTTCAGGTTTGAGGTTAAAAGATACCGCTAACTGATAAGATAAAGCCATGGCAATATCATTTAAAGGCAGTCTAAGAGAATACAGCCTTCCAAAAATACTGACCAATCTTAACAGGAAACAGGCAACGGGAACCATGGTAGTCAGCACACCTAACTTTACCAAGAAGGCGTATTTGGTAAAGGGCGATGCCGTATTTGCCGCATCATCATACGAGGACGACAGGCTCGGAGAAATGCTGCTTAAGGCAGGGAAGATTACAGTTGAGCAGTACGATAAATCTGTGGAGATATTAAAAAGAACAAAGAAAAGACTGGGCGCAATCCTTGTGGAGCTTGGCTATCTGACGCCTAAAGACCTTTTCTGGGGAGTTAAATATCAGGTAAAAGAAATAATCTGCAGCCTTTTTCAGCTTGAAGACGCTGAATGTGAATTTATGGAAGGCAATGTGCCGACAGATGAGGTCATAACACTCAAGATGAGCATGGGCAATCTTATCCATGAAGGGGTGAAAAGGATAGATAACTGGACCAGGATACGGAGAGAGCTGCCTGATACAGGGATTGCATTAAAGCTTTCAAAAGACCCTATAAACCTTTTTCAGGATGTGGAGCTGAGCCCCTATGACAAGAAACTTCTCTCTACCATAGACGGCAAAAAAACAATCAAAGAGATTATTGACAGTTCATGGATGAATTCATTTGAAGCGATGAAGACTATCTATGTCCTCTGGTCTATCGGAATCCTTGAAGAAAAGATAGCTGAGAAGGAGGAAGTGAAAGAAGAGGCAGGCGAAACTGTATCATTGGACGATCTGCTTCAGCCCTTTGCAGAGGAAGAGGATGCGCTAATCAAAAAAGTTGAAGAGATATATTCAAATCTTGACAGGCTCAAACTGAACGAACTCCTTGAGGTCGGCGAAGATGCGGATGTGGATACAATTAAAAAGAATTACTACAGGCTTGCGCGGGAATTCCATCCTGACAGATACTTTAACACCTCTGATGCCGCGCTGAAGGATAAGCTGACAGCAGTGTTTGACGCACTTACAGCAGCATATACTGTTTTGAAGGATGATTTTAAGAGGAAGGAATATTTTGATTCTCCCGGCAAGCAAACAGGCGAGGCGCTGGCGGAAAAAATGCAGATGGAAGAAATACAAACAGAGGCGGCACAAGAGGAAATGCCTGAAGAAGAAATACATATAAAAGAAATATCTTGGGGAGAAGTGCATTTGGAAGGAACGCCGGAGGAAAAGGTAAAGGAAGAAGAAATAAAGGAAGAAAAAGAAATCGTGAAGGACAAAGGAGAGGGACTGTTCAAGCGAGGTGTTGATGAATTCAAGAAAGGCAAATTTGAGGATGCTGTTGCTCTTTTCAGGCAAGCCACAGAGGTAGATGCTGAAAAACCGCAGTATTGGAGCTATCTCTCTCTGTCACTTTCAAAGGTCCCTCATAAAATGAAGGAAGCTGAAGATGCCTTGCTTAAGGCAATAAAACTTGAACCCTTAAACGGAGAGCATTATGTGAATCTCGGCTCCCTGTATCTTAAGGCAGGCCTGCACAAGAGGGCATCAGGACAGTTTGAGAAGGCCTTGAAATTTGACCCCGGAAATGTAAATGCACAGAAAGGGCTGAAACAGGCAAAGGAGAGTAAAGTGAAGAGTTGAAAGTTAAAAGTTGCGAATTCTTTTTCTTTTAAATATTCCGCTTTTCCCGCCGCGTTTTTCCATAAGCATAATATCAGAGATAACCATTCCCTTATCAACTGCCTTGCACATGTCATAGATTGTGAGCGCGGCGGCAGATACAGCAGTAAGCGCCTCCATCTCAACGCCTGTCTGTCCTGTTATCTTAACGCGTGATTCTATATCTATTCTGCTTTTTTTCTCATCAAGTTTGAAGTCAATATCAACAGATGTGATATTAAGAGGATGGCAGAGAGGGATAATCTCGGATGTCCTTTTTGCAGCCATAATCCCGGCAAGTTTTGCAACATTCAAAACATCGCCTTTTGAGAGCTTGCCTGCTTTTATGAGTTTAAAAGTCTCTTTTTTCATAGAGACAGAGCCTCTTGCAACAGCCATTCTTTCGGTCAATGGTTTTGAGCCTACATCAACCATTTTAGGCCTGCCCTTTTCGTCTATGTGGGTAAGTTTTTTCACGGATCTAATATATCATTTTGATGGGTTTATAGGCAATTGTCTACGGCAGGGTTCTCAGTTGTTTTGACAGAATGTTGCGTATATGGTAAATTTTAATAAAAGATTCCCAAACAAAGGAGATTGCGAACATGAAACAAGCAACAGCAAGCAGCAGCGTTGACATGCTCCATAAAATAGATGCTATTGAAAAAGAGATTATGGGTTTAAAGTTGTCGGTCATCAAAAAACTTACGCCGACCGGCAAGAAAATAATATCTCTCAAGGGCATTCTTAAAGGCATTGACGTCACCGATGAGGATGTTGCATCCGCAAAGCAGTCCCTATATAGTAAAATTGGGATATAATCATCCATGAATCCCGTCTTCCACATTTTATAAGATATAGTTACTTCCACATGCCCTCATCTATGGCCTCAAAGTCTTTTATTCGTTTCTGAAACTCGGCATACTCCTTATCGCTCCATGTGCCTGCAAGATGATCAAGGTCGGTATGCACTACCATCCGCGACTTCTTTTTCAGCCCTAAGTCCTCCTTCAAAATTCTCAGTAAAACAGTATTAATGCTCGTGCCTTCCTGTTTCGCCTTTTCTTTAATCGCCTTTTTCATAGAATCATCAAGTCCTCTAAGTGTCACGACTGCCATGCGTACCTCCTTTGCTACCCCTCATTAAACAATATAAGACTGTCTATATTGCCAAAATGCCCATCGTCGGTGAAAAGCGACAGCCCATGCCTCATTGCAGAGGCAGCCACCCAGATGTCATTCGCCGGAATCGGTTTGCCCTTCCTCTTTAAATCCCAATAAATCTTGGCATAAAACTCAGCAGTTTCCTCATCCAACGGGAGGACATAAACCCGTGCAGAATCGAGAAACTGCTCAAGCTCTTTTCTGTTTTTAGCCTCCTTGCTGCCGCCCTTGAACCCACTCAATAATTCGCCTAACGCAATTATGTTTACGCCTATGTACTCAACGGTTCTGAACACCTGCAAAGCACGATGGTCATTCCTCTTAAAAGCGGCATAGGTGTTTGTATCTATGAGAATTCTTTTCATATTGCTTCTTTAGTTCAAATTCATAGCGTGCATCTAAAAAATGATAGCATATTGACGGTATATTTTGCTATCATCCTCCCTCAGCGATTGCTGAGCGGTCTTGCCCGCCGAGGAGGGATTGCTCTGCACGTTTTAAAATAATCATTTAATAGAACCGTCCCCTTTTCCGTTCTCTCGTCCCCTTTTCCGTTCTCTGACAGAATGTGTATTTTATCAGTTTTTAGACAGGCTCCACATCCCAAGTCTATCGCTGAGCAGCTACAAACGTATCTAATCAAAATCTCCGGTTTGGATGTGTATCGCGCAAGTCCATTATGGTAGAATGTGTAGCATGAATGTCAGAGTTGATGAGGATAAGTGCATCGGCTGCGGGACGTGCCAGGAGATATGCCCTGCGGTTTTTTATCTGAATGAGGTGACGGGAAAATCAAAGGTTGTGGACCCTGACGGGTGCGATTATGCAGGTTGCTGCGAGGCAGCGGAAGAGAACTGCCCGGTTGAAGCGATTATGCTTGAAGAATGATTTTTATAACTTACTTTCTGCGCCGAAATCAAATAGTCTGGAGAATAAAGTATGGAACGAGTGAAAATTGTATTGTGCGGCATGGTAATGGTCTTCATTTTGAGTGGTTGTGCCACAACCGGCGGTAAAACCACTCAAGACAAACGCCAGTCTATTCTCTCCATGAGAGACGAAGTTCTGAGCTTTATAAAATACACCCTCAGGCAAGAGCCGAGATTGCAGCGGCGCCGGGTTATGCAGTTTTCAGCAACGTCAACATCAATATAATTTTCGCCAGCTTCGGCGGCGGCTATGGGGTTGTTAACGACAATAAAACCGGCAGGCCCGTTTTCATGAAAATGGGAGAGGTCGGTATCGGGTTAGGGCTTGGCGTTAAGGATTTTCGCGCTGTATTTATATTCCATGACAGGGCAACTCTGACAAAGTTCATCAACAGCGGCTGGGAATTCGGGGGGCATGCCGATGCAGCGGCTAAGGCTGGCGACAAAGGCGCAGCTGTTGGAGGCGAAGCCTTGATCGATGGCATAACTATTTATCAGTTAACGAAGAGCGGGCTGGCGCTTCAGGTTACGGTTAAAGGAACAAGACGACGAGTTGAATTGAGCAATCTCAGCGCCGCCTTTTTAAATCAGCCCGTAATCCTTCAATGCCTTTTTCAGCTTGTCTTTATTCGCATCGGCCATCTCGCAGAGCGGAAGCCTGAATTCCTCTTTTATCTTTCCCATCATTGCAAGCGCTGTCTTAGCGGGTATCGGGTTTGTCTCTATGAACATGGAGGCATTCAGAGGCTCTAATTTGTAATGCAGTTTTCTCGCCTTTGCTATATCTCCCTTTTCCCAGGCAGCGCACATGTCGGAAACATCCTTCGGCGCTACATTCGCAGAAACAGAGATTACGCCTTTTCCGCCGAGCGCAAGGAGTGTGAGTGTTGTAAAATCATCGCCTGAAATGACCGATATCCTGTCGCCGCACAGCCTTATAACCTCGCTTACCTGTTTCATGTCTCCGGTTGCCTCTTTTATGGCAGCTATATTTTTAATTTCTGCAAGGCGCGCAACTGTTGAAGGCAGGATGTTGGAGGCAGTCCTTCCCGGCACGTTGTAAAGAACAATGGGAATATCAACAGCCTTTGCCACTGCTTTGTAATGCCTGTAGATGCCTTCCTGTGTGGGCTTGTTGTAGTAAGGAGAGACAAGCAAAGCTCCATCAGCGCCGGCCTTCTCTGCTTTTTTTGTTATCATTATTGTTTCATCAGTGGCGTTTGCTCCTGTTCCTGCTATTACAGGGATGCGTTTATTCACAGTCTTGACTGTTATCTCTATTACCCTGTAGTGTTCTTCGTAGTCAAGGGTTGCTGATTCTCCTGTAGTTCCGCACGGCACAATGGCATTGGTCCCCTGCTTTATATGCCACTCTATTAAATTGCATAAAGCCTTTTCATCAACCTTGCCTTTTTTAAAAGGTGTGACTATCGCAACTGTTGAGCCCTTAAACATATTCGCCTCCTCTCTATGTTTATACAAACTTTACGCCGACTCTGTATATGCCCTTAATTTCTCCGTTCCCGCTCCATCTGATAACTCCTACCTTATGCTTCATGTTGGTATTCAATCTCAGCACATGCCCCGGTTCAAGCGGATAGTCTGTCTTAATGCCTATCCCGCCCTCGCTGATATCAATACCTCTTGCCACAAGGTTCAATATCTTTGTGTCTATGACGTCAAGAACAGTCACAGCGCAATAAAAAGTTTCGATATAAGGTTTCCTTTCAAACTGTCTTTGCTCAAGCATCATCCCCCCTATAATTTAATATTTATCTGCCCTGTAAATACTTCCTCTGCAGTACCTGTCATATAAATATGGTTATCTTTGGCCCACTCAATAATTAAATCCCCTCCTGCGAGATGTACTGTAACATTCTTCTTTGTAAGCCCCTTGAGGCTGGAGGCAACAGCAACGGCAGATGCCCCTGTGCCGCATGCCATTGTCTCGCCGGCGCCTCTTTCCCATACTCTCATTTTTATCTCCGAGCGGTTTAATATCTCTATGAATTCTACGTTAGTTCTTTTAGGGAAAATCTCATGCATTTCAAGCAGCGGCCCGTAATAAGTTACAGGGAAAGCCATAACGTTGTCAACAACTATTACAGCATGAGGATTGCCCATAGAGACACAGGTTATTTTGAACTCCCTGTCCTCAATCTTTAAGGGATAGTCAATGATTAGTTTAGAGTTAGGAGTTAAGTCTATCCGACCCGTAGGGAGTTTTGAATTTTGAATTTTGAATTTTGAATTTATTTTTACCGGTATTTTTTCAAGTTCAAAAACCGGTTCTCCCATGTCAACCCTTACCATAGCGCCTTTTTTTTCAGACTTTATTATGCCTGCGGGTGTTTCAATATTAAGAATGGCTTTTCCGGATAACCTTCTGCTCCAGATATATCCGGCAAGGCATCTTATGCCGTTGCCGCACATCTCCACCTCGCTGCCATCAGCGTTAAATATCCGCATCTTGAAATCAGCGGTTCCGGACGGATAAAGCAGGAGCATCTGGTCAGCGCCTATGCCGAACTGCCTGTGGCAGAGTTTTTTGCTTAGAACTTTTAACTCTTCACTTTTAACTTTGAACTTCTGCGTAATGCAGTCAATGAGGATGAAGTCATTGCCGATGCCGTGCATCTTTGTAAAATTAATCGTCACTTTGCTAATCCCTAATCCCCAAAACCTAATCCCTGCTCTTTGTAATTGCCGAGCTCACGGCTCAGCAGGAAGAGACTCCTCAGCCACCGCCGCCACCGCATGCCCTGCCTGAAGCAGAGGGGCTGAATGTATCGCCTCCGGCAGCAGAGCATGAGAACGCGGACAGCAGTTTTTTTACAACATTAGAACCACAATCAGGGCATCTTGTATCTTTCTCTGATGTCCCTGTTTTTTGCAGGACTGAAAATGACCTTTTGCATTTACTGCATTTATATTCGTAAATCGGCATCTTTTACCTCCATGTGTAATATTTTATTTTGCACATCTGCATCTTTTAAGTCAATTGAGACTCTGCTATAATCCAATTATGAAACATCATGACCCCTCACCCTAACCCTCTCCCACAAGGGGAGAGGGAACATGACGGGATAACTCTCCCGCGGGGGAGAGGGAAATTAATAGTACCTCCCTGATGGGAGGGATTCCACATTTATATCCCCCGCCCTTGATGGGAGGGGGCGCGGGGGAGGGTGAAAGAGGTATTTTCAGATGAAAGAGGCAATGCTTTACGAGAAACTCGGCGATAAAAAGGTAAGATGCTTTCTCTGCAGCCACAGGTGTCTTATCTCGAGCGGAAAACGGGGGATATGCGCTGTCAGGGAGAACCTGGACGGCGCTCTTTTCAGTCTCGTATACGGCAAGGTTGTCGCTTCTAATGCAGACCCGATAGAGAAAAAACCGCTTTTCCATTTCCTGCCGGGCTCATCTTCCTTCTCCATAGCAACAGCAGGATGTAACCTGAGGTGCCGGCACTGCCAGAACTATGAGATATCCCAGTTCCCGAGGGAAAGGCCTGACGTTCCGATACCCGGAGAGGATATGACGCCTGAAGAGGTAGTGAACATGGCAGAGAGATACGGGTGCAAGAGCATAGCTTATACATATACAGAGCCTACGATATTTTTTGAATTCGCATATGACTGTGCAATGCTTGCAAAAGGAAAGGGGATAAAGAATGTATTTGTCAGCAATGGGTTCATGACGCCTGAAAGCGTAAGGGCTATTGCGCCGTATCTTGACGGGAACAACATTGACCTCAAAGGCAGCGAGAAGTTTTATAAGGAGGTATGCGGGGCAAAAGCTGAGCCTGTCAGGGATACGATAAGGCTTATGAAAGAGCTTGGCGTATGGGTGGAGGTTACAACATTGATAATCCCGGGTTATAACGATGCGGAGGAAGATTTGAAGAGCATTGCCGAATTCATAAAATCTGTTGACCCTGCCATCCCGTGGCATGTTACACAGTTCTATCCAACTTATAAGTTAACAGATGCGCCGCGCACTCCTATCAAGACGCTGAGATGGGCGCGTCAGATGGGCTTTGACACAGGGCTTAAGTATGTTTATGAAGGGAATGTGCCGGGCGAAGGAGGCGAGAATACCTATTGCCCGAATTGCAGGGAACTGCTTATCCGGAGATTCGGCTTCAGCATTCAAGAAAACAGGATAAAAGACGGGAAGTGTTTAAGCTGCGGTGCGGCAATAGAGGGGGTGTGGAGTTAACAGCCGAAAAATAGACATAGAATTATGAACCCGTTGATTTATCTGTCATTGCGAGAACCCGAAGGGTTCGTGGCAATCTCATCAGAAACTACGGGATTGCTTCGCTTTGCTCGCAATGACAACCTTCTATGTCTATTTTTCGGTAACAGTATAGGCTTGAACTTTTTCAGACGTTCTGTTAAGCTTTTTTTATAAGAAAATGGCATTTGAAGATATTGATAAATTAAAAGAGAAAGTGAAGAGGGATCCCAACTCAAAGCTTTTCGTCCCTCTTGCTGAAGAATACAGAAAAACAGGGATGCTTGATGAGGCCATATCTGTCCTGATGACCGGAATCACCAGCCAGCCGGGATATACAAGCGCAAGGGTATCACTCGGCAAGATATATCTTGAGAAAAAGATGGCGCCTGCGGCAAAGGAAGAATTCGAGAAGGTGATATCAGTGATACCCGATAACCTGTTTGCGCATAAGAAATTAGCCGAGATATACAGGGATACAGGAGAAAAAGAAAGGGCGATAGGAGAATACAGGGTAGTGCTCAAACTGAACCCTTTTGATGATGACGCTGTCTCAAATCTTGAGACTCTTCAGAGAGGCCATGTACAAGAGGAGAGCATAACAGCGCCGGAATCCGCTCCTGAAGAATTTTCTGTGCAGGGTAATGAAGCTGTTGAGCCCTCCACACAAACGGCGGGTAAAGAAACAATCAGGGCAGAAGAAGTTGAAGTTCTCCCTGCGGAAGAACCTTTACAGTCTCCGCATGGAGATGAGTTTGAGGAATTTAAGAGGTCTATAGCAGGGCAAGACGAATTAGCTTCTCCGCCTGAGGCGGATACGAAGGCTGGAGAGGGTACTCAGCCGGAAGGTGTTTTTGGTGAAGAGGTTATTTCGGATGAAGATATGGAAGAGGCGGAAAAGGAAGTAAGGTCCTATGCCGCGATATTCGGGGAGCAAGATATAGCACAGCCTCCTTCTTCTTTTGAGACTCTCAAGGAAGAAAAAGCGCCTGTAGCAGAGAGGCTGCCTGAAAAGGAAGACAAAGACAGATATAGCCTGAAGGATGCAGATCTGTTTATATCGGAAGATAATTACCTGAAGGCAATGAGTATTTACAGGGAGATGTTGTCTGCTAATCCACAGGATAAATATGTTATGCAGAAAGTTGAAGAATTAAGGATGCTGCTCAAGATACTTGGGAAAGACAAGGAAGCAGTAATTGATAAACTGGAAACCTTTGGTAAAAGGCTTAGGGAGAAAAAAGATGAGTTTTTCAGAAGTTCTTAAGGAAACAGTCGGGAAAGTTGACGGCGCAGTTTCTGCTATGATAATAAGCTCGGACGGTATGCCTGTTGAGGAATATGCCAGCGAGAAGCTTATTAATCTGGAAGACCTGAGCGCAGAGGCATCTGCAATGATTAAGGACATAGGCAATGCTGCCGAGACGCTCGGGCTTGGCGAGGCGAAGGAGTTTTCAATAATCTCCGATAAGTGCGGAATTATAATGAGGAAGATAAATAAGGATTATTATCTTGCGCTTATTATAAAGCCGGAGGGGAATTACGGAAAGGGCAGATTTGTTCTTAGGACCACAATCCCTAAAATAGAGAAAGAATTTTAGCCTCTTAGCTGTTTTATACTTTCCTCCATATCCTCAGGCATGGGGCTGTGGAATTCAAGGTATTCTCCTGTGACAGGATGAATAAATCCAAGCGATTCAGCGTGAAGCATCTGCCGTGGAAATGTCAGTTTTTCTCTTTCTTTTGTCTCCATCTCAATCTTTTTGCCGTAAGTGCGGTCTCCAAGCACGGGATGTCCGATAGATGCAAGGTGGACGCGTATCTGGTGTGTCCTTCCTGTCCGCAGTTTTGCTTCAATAAATGCTGTATGCCGGAATCTTTCAATTACCTTCCATATTGTCAGCGCCTCTTTGCCTCTCCTTACCCTTGTTGACATCTTTTTCCTGTCAGTCTCAGAGCGTCCGATGGCAAGGCTGATCTGCCCGCTGTTTTCTTTTGGGTTTCCGTAGATAAGCGCAACATATCTTCTGTTTATTGTCCGCTGTTTGAATTGCTCCGCAAGGTTGTAGTATGCGGCGCTGTCAAGAGCAACGACCATTACTCCTGATGTGTCTTTGTCAAGCCTATGCACAATGCCGGGTCTCAGCGGGCCGCCCGGCGCTTCAAGTTTCCCGCAGTAGTGGAAGAGGGCATTCATCAATGTGCCGCTGCGATGTCCGGCAGCCGGATAAACAACCATGCCTGATGGTTTGTTTACTACAACAAGGTGTTCGTCCATGTAGAGTATTTCAACAGGGATTGCTTCTGCAATGAGATGTTCCCGTTTTTCATCTTCGGCAGTTAATACAATAACGTCACCTGCTTTTACCCTGTAGTTCTGGCTTACAGTCCTGCTGTCAACAAGCAGAAACCCATTTTTTATGAGTCTCTGTATCTGTGAACGGGTAATCCCTGTTTCCTCAACGGCTAATACATCTATACGTTTGCCGGAATCCTTTTCCTGAACTTTCACTCTATGTGAGATCATTGTAATTTTAATTTTAACCCGAACCGTACGGATATTGTTTGATTTTTTTATTTACACGCGCCCTTTTAGAAAGCTATACTAACACGCTGTAGCTATTCTTTAGAGGAGTGAGCATAAAACCTCATGAGTTTTTAACTCACAAGGGATATGGAAATGTCAGTAAGTCTGTCATTCCGCACTTGATGCGGAATCCAGATAAAAGACAAAGAATGGATTCCCGCTTAATAACTGCGGGAATGACAAAAAAGAGGTATTTCTGGAGTTGAAGATGAGGAAAGCGTCTTTACTTTTTTTCTGTTTTATAATGCTTGCAGTGTTTATAAGCGGGACAGACAGCGTCTCAGCAGAGGAAATTTCTCTGCCTCTGGTGAATTCTATGGAGGTAAAGGGGCTTAAGAGGATAGAGGAAGCTGCCGTGAAATCCAAGATAACACAGAAAACAGGAGAACCGCTTTCTTCGGAGAAGACCACAAACGACATAAAAGACATTTACAAGATGGGCTATTTTGACGACGTCAAGGTTGAGATAGAGCCGCTTGAAGGCGGTGTAAGGGTTATATACCTGATAAAAGAAAAACCCACGATTATAAGCATAGACTTTCAGGGGAATAAGAAGCAGGAAGATTCAGACTTGAAAGAGAAGATAACAATAACGGCAAACTCTATAGCAGATACCGTCCTGATACAGGATAATGCCGACAAGCTGCGTGCCTTCTACGAAGAGGAAGGCTACTACCTGTCAAAAATCGTCCCTGTTGTGAAGAAGGTGAATGATGATGAGGTTACGCTTACATATCAAATAGAGGAAGGGCCTAAGGTCAAGATAAAGTCCATAGTAATTGAAGGCAATAAGGCCATCTCAAAAAAGGAAATAAAAAAGACAATAAAAACAGGTGAATGGTGGCTGTTCTCTTTCGTGACATCATCAGGGTACTATAAAAAAGACGAGATGAGCTTTGATATTGAGAGGATACGAAACCTTTACTTTAATAAAGGGTATATAAAGGTTGCTGTATCTGACCCCAAGATTCTCCTTACAGAGGATAAAAAGGGCATGATAATTACAATCATGATATCTGAAGGAGAGCAATACAGGATATCTTCTGTGGATATAACAGGGAATAAGGCGTTCCCCGAAAGCGAATTGAGGAAGAAGATAAAATCCGCTCCCAAGAATATATTCAGCAGGGCAATGCTGAGAAGTGACGTGGCTGCGCTCGGAGAAATGCATTCGGAGAAAGGGTATGCGCTTGTGAATGTTGCTCCTGACATTGTGCCTGATGATGCTGCAAAGCAGGTTAAGATAACCTTCAAAATAGATGAAGGGGATATTTACAAAATAGGCAGGATAGATATATCAGGCAATATCAAGACAAGGGATAAGGTCATAAGGAGGGAGATCAGGCTTGATGAGGGAGACACATTTAATAGTTCGCTTCTGAAGAGGAGCTATGAGAGGCTTAATAACCTTAATTTCTTTGAAACTGTTGATCTGCAGCCTAAACCTAAGCCGGAGGAGAAACTTGTGGACATTGATGTAAAGGTGAAAGAAAAGCCAACAGGTTCTCTCACCGTGGGCGGCGGGTACAGCTCTGTTGATAAGTTTATAGCCACTGCCGATGTCACGCAGGCCAATCTCTTCGGGACAGGGCGGCTCATAAAATTAAAGGGTGAATTCAGCGGCAGAAGCACAACATATAACCTTGGATACAGGGACCCCTGGTTTCTTGACAAAGAACTCTTATTCGGAACCGATGTCTATAAAACAACAAGAAAGTATTCCGCATACGACAGAAAGGCTATGGGGTTTGATGTATTGTTAGGCAAAAGCCTGTCTGAATACTGGAAAACAGATGTAACATATAACTTTGAGAATGTGACGATATTCAATATAGCCTCAGGGGCGTCAGAGAAGATAACAGAGCAGGAAGGCAAAAAAATAACAAGCAGCATTACGCCTGCAATTGCAAGGGATTCACGAAATAATTATCTTGACCCTCACACAGGCTCAAGAAACATGCTGTATGTGACTTATGCAGGAATTGGCGGAGACAATTTCTTTCTGAAAAGCGGCGTTGATTCCTCGTGGTTTTTCCCTGTCACAGAGGAGACCACACTTGCTTTTAGAGGCCGATATGGCCAGGCAACAGGAATATTCAATAAACCGCTGCCTCTTTATGAGAGATTTTATGTCGGAGGCATTTACACTGTGAGAGGTATCGGCTGGGGAGAGGGCGGGCCGCGTGATGCAAACGGCGAAGTAATAGGCGGGACAAAACAGGTTATATTTAACACAGAATATATCTTCCCTCTTGTCAGCGAGTTGAAATTTAAAGGGGTTATATTTTTTGATGCCGGCAGGGCCTTTGATTCTTTTAAGGACATTGAGGATCTTAAATACGGGGCAGGAGTAGGCTTCAGATGGTTCTCTCCTATAGGGCCAATAAGGCTGGAATGGGGGTATAATTTAAATAGAAAAACAGGGGAAAGTAAAAGCAAATGGGAATTTACATTCGGCAGCGCTTTTTAAATAGGCGCAAATACGTTATAGCGTAAAGCGTTATAGAGTTTATCGCGATAACGCAATAACTAAAGTTTAAAAAGGAGGAAAAATGAGAAAGATATTGCTATTAACATTGTGTTCAGTCCTGCTTTATGTCTCACCTGCAGGAGCGGCTGAAGCGCTCAAGATAGGGTTCGTTGATTTACCGCGTATATTTGCAGAATCAGACTCAGGCAAAAAGGCAAGGGCAGACATTGAAGCGATTGAAAAATCAAAAAAGGCAGTAATAGAAGAGAAGGTCAATTCTCTAAAAAAAATTGAAGAAGAGATTGCCAAACAGTCTTCCGTTCTTTCTGCCGAGGCAAAGAAGGCTAAGGAAGAGGAGTTTGAAAAGCTTCAGAGGGATGTTCAGAAGCTTGTGGCTGAAGCACGGGCAGAATTGCAAAAAAAAGAAACTGAGCTTACAAATGCAATTCTTAAAGACGTGAGCGACATTGTGGATGCTATCGGGTACGAGGAAGGATATGCGGTTATATTAAGAAGCGAGGTGGTTCTTTCTGCCAAGAAAGAGCTTGATATTACGGGCGCAGTTATAACAAGGCTTAATGAATCAAAAGGTAAGCCAAAAGAGGCGCCAAAAGTAAAACCGAAGGAAAAACCAAAAGACAAGAAATAAGGATTGGCCCCGTTAGAAAGCTTGCCCCGATAGAAGCAGCGCTTCACACGGGGCAAGCCCCCGCAATAGTTTCTAATGGGGTTGACCTTTCAGGAATTCTGTGCCAGAATAGCAAGTGAAGTTTCGGAAGTTTTTTAATAAGGAGGTACAGCACAGTGGCAAAAGGAACCGTAAAGTGGTTTAATGAGTCCAAGGGTTTTGGATTCATAACCAGTGAAGACGGCGGAGATGTTTTTGTTCACTATTCTGAGCTTCAGGGAGATGGCTTTAAGTCTCTATCTGAAGGGCAGGCAGTGAGCTTTGATGTTGTTGACAGCCCCAAGGGGCCAAAGGCAGCAAACGTTACAAAACTCTAAGCCAATAAAAACAGTCCCGACTTGTCGGGACTGTTTTCATTCCTGATACTTTAATCTTTTCCCGTTCAATGCCAATTTTTAAAAGTTTCAGCAGGCAAAGGAACGCTAAAATAGTAGCCCTGTATTTCGTCACAGCTTAGAAGAGTATCATCTTAAGTAATGTGGAGCCGGGGATGGGGGTTGAACCCACGACCTGCTGATTACGAATCAGCTGCTCTACCACTGAGCTACCCCGGCAACAAAACAAATTCAAGATTCAAGATTCAAAATCTCGGAATTCTTTTATTTTAAATTTTGAATTATTCTTTATTATATTCCATCAGCGCTTCTTTTTCAGGCGCGTCAGGGCATTCCCTGTATTTTGGAGAAAAGTGCATGACAACAAGGTTTTTAACGCCTGCCTCTCTCGCTATCCTTCCTGCGGTTTTTGCAGTGAGGTGATGCCTCTCTATGGCCCTTTCCCTGTCTTCCTCAAGAAAGTAAGCCTCGCAATAAAGAGTATCGGAATCTTTAACGAGAGTTATTATTTTTCTTATATTCTCCTCATCCATTGAGGAATCAGCAACGTAGGATATCTTTTGCCCCTCTGTTATCATCGCGATTTCCATGAGTTCTTTTTTGGTATATATTCTGCCGGATATTTTAAATTCTCTGTCCCCGCCTGCATTCTCTCTGACAGCCCTTTTAAATTCTGAAAGCCATGGCCCTACCGGAAGCGCCAGCCTGTTCAGCGCTGCCTTATCAATATTTATATGAAAATCCTCTTCAAGGGAAAAGCCAAGGCATGGTATCTGATGCGTGAGGCACGATGCTTTAACCTCAAAATATCCTTCTTTTAATAAGGTCCCGTCAAATGGTTTTTCACCGTAATCTGTTTTGTTAAAACAATTCTCCGCATAAAAACCTGCATGGCTGATATAGTTTTCATTTATGCCGAAGGCCTCTATTTTCAGCGGATATTCTTTTATCAGGTTCCAGGTGTATCCACGGAGTTTTCCTTCGATGCACTCAGTGATGTTGGAAGGCCCGAATATCCTTAGTGGAGCCTCTCTTCTCAGAAGCGCCCTTAAAAGACTGTCAAACCCTATGAAATGGTCAATATGGGTATGTGTTACAAAGACGTCTGTTATTTTCTGGATATCGTTTGGTTTTAATCTGTTTGTATAGCCAAGGTCGAAGAGAAGCGCCCGTTTTTCCCTGAGCACTCTGACATATACGCACGGGTCGTCAAAGGGACTGTTTATGGGTTTGTGATGAAAAGTCGGTTTCATAGGGGATTATATCCTATTGTGATATAATAATAAAAATTAAAAGTTTAAAGTTAGAAATTAAAAGTTAATGAATTCCTTACTTTTGAATTTTTACTTTTGATTTTTGAATTTCTTAATTGGAGGGTGTATGTCTGAACTTAGAAAAGATCCGATTGTCGGACGCTGGGTTATAATCTCTGTCGAAAGGGGCAAGAGGCCGACGGATTTTATATCGCCTTCACAGAGGAAGAAAGGCGGTTTCTGTCCGTTCTGTCATGGCAATGAGCATACTGCTCCGCCTGAGATAATGGCATTCAGGCCTCCGGGCACTCTGCCGGATTCTCCGGGCTGGACCTTGAGAGTTGTACCTAATAAATTCCCTGCGCTTCAGATACATGGAGAATTGAGCAAGACAGGGGAGGGAATATTTGACAAGATTAACGGGATAGGCGCTCATGAGGTTGTGATAGAGACGCCGGAGCATAACCTTTCACTCTCAACCATGCCTTTAAAGGCGGTTGAAGATGCGTTGTGGGCCTATTATATGAGACTTAATGACCTGAAGAAAGACCGGAGATTCAGGTATGTCCTGATATTCAAGAATGAAGGCGAGGATGCCGGCGCTTCGCTTGAACATACGCACAGCCAGCTTATCGCCCTTCCTATCGTGCCCAAACTTGTCAAAGAAGAAGTTGATGCGGCGGAACAGTATTTCAATTTTAAGGAAAGATGCATTTTCTGCGATGTCATAAATCAGGAACTTGAGGACGGCAGGCGCGTGATATACGAAAATAAGGATTATCTCGCGTTGGCGCCTTTTGCGCCGAGGGCTCCGTTTGAGACATGGATTTTACCCAAGAGGCATGAATCGGCATTTTACCCCCCGGATAAGGACTTCTCATTACTTGCAGAAATACTGCAGAGAATACTTAAGCAGATTGACAGGATACTTGATATTCCGCCATATAATTTTATTATCCATACATCACCTTTCTATAATGAGACAAACGAATACTACCACTGGCATATTGAGATAATGCCAAAGCTGACGAAGATCGCAGGCTTTGAATGGGGCTCGGGTTTTTATATAAACCCCACACCGCCTGAAGAAGCGGCAAAATTTATGAGAGAAGCTAAGATATAGCAATGAAGATACTTATTGCAACTCCTGAAGCAGTCCCTTTTGCCAAGACAGGCGGCCTCGCAGATGTCACCGGAGCGCTGCTGAACGAGTATAGGAAAATGAAGGAAGAGGCGTATCTTGTGGTGCCTCTGTATGGAAGAGTCAGGGAGAATTTCAAGCTGAGGGATACAGGTTTAAAAATAAGTGTTCCTTTGGGAAACAGGAAAGTAAAAGGCAGGATATTCAGTTATGAGAATTCAGCATATTTTATTGAGTGCGACGAGTTCTTTGACAGAGAAGAGATTTACGGCACACCGCGCGGTGACTATCCCGACAATGCAGCGCGGTTTATATTTTTTTCAAGAGGTGTGCTTGAAACATGCAGGGCCTTGGGATTTAGACCTGATGTAATTCACTGTAATGACTGGCAGACAGGGCTTATTCCTTTATATCTTAATACCGTATATAGTTCAGATAAATTTTTTGACAGGACTGCTTCCATAATCACAGTCCACAATTTGGGCTATCAGGGCTTATTTCCGCAGTCAGATATGCCGCTTACGGGATTTGACAGAAACCTGTTCACGCCTGAGGGGATAGAGTTTTACGGAAAGATAAATTTTTTAAAGGCGGGGTTAATATCAGCAGATTCCATAACCACGGTGAGCAATAATTATGCGAAAGAGATACTGAGCAGGGAATACGGATTCGGGCTTGACGGCGTTTTAAGGAAGAGGGTTTCTGTGTTTACGGGAATTGTAAACGGCATAGACAGCAGAGAGTGGAATCCGGAATCGGATGCCTTCATAAAAAGGAATTACAGCCTTCAGGATATTGACGGCAAAAAAGAGTGCAAGCTTCAGCTTCTGAAAGAATGTTCTATAAGGCCGGATGCTGAAAGGCCCCTCATAGGCATGGTGGGCAGGCTGTCCAGCCAGAAAGGGCTGGACCTCATTCTGGAATCTCTTGATGAAATCCTTTCTGCAGGCGCAAATCTCATCATCCTCGGCAGGGGTGATGAAATATTTCACAGGAGATTATCATCTGCCGCAAAAAAGTACAAAGGCAGGCTTCACGTTAAAGTAGGGTTTGAAGACAGTCTTGCACATAACATATATGCCGGCGCTGATATATTTTTAATGCCTTCAAGATATGAACCCTGCGGCATCGGCCAGCTTATTGCTATGAGGTATGGGACCATACCTGCGGCACGGAGGACAGGGGGGCTTGCGGATACAATATCGGATTACCAGCCGCTTGAGGGTGAAGGAACCGGGTTTCTATTTTCTGATTATACTGCCGATGCGCTTCAGGGCTGTCTGAAGAGAGCGCTCTGCGTGTATGTCAATAAGGCAAGATGGAAAAAGCTGATCCGGAGCGCAATGAAGATGAATTTTTCATGGGCGGATTCTGCAAAGAAATATATAGAGCTGTACGATAAAGTTGCAAGAATGAAGAGGCAATACTGAGGACATTATGAGCCTGAGGGGTAAGCTGACGGTTTTTACAATAGTTTTCTTTCTGCTGACCGCTGCGCTGATTGCAGGCAGCTTTCTTATTTTCAACCGGTTAAGCAGCACTTTCGACATCCAGAGATCGCTTATGAAGGAACATAACCTGCATGAGGACTGGAAATCATCCATAGTGAGTGTTGTGATGGCTGCCGAAGGATGGACTGTTACCGGCGAGGTCAAATTTCAGAGGCAATATAAACAGAGACTTAAAGAAGCATATACATTTTTTAACGGGCTTCCTGAGGCTGTGCGAAATAAAGAAGAAGTGAGAGCCATAAGAGCCGACTTTGACAAGATGAAAGAGTTTGCAAGCGCGATAATGTCGGCAAAACAGCCTGTAGGAGACATTCATGTTCTTTTTGCGCTTCGCATGCTTAAAGATAAGGAGAGAGAGGCCTATGAGAAACTCGGCGCTATTCATAGCGAATCAGTATTGAATCTTACTAATACTATTGCGCAAGGCGAGAGAATTGAAAGGCAGATGGGTTTTTATCTTGTTGTTCTTTTTGGCTTGAGTTCACTGGCAATTATGTCTCTTATTATCATCATGAAAAGAATAATTACGGCTCCGTTTGACGGCCTGATGAAGGCTACAGAAAAAATAAGCGGAGGCGAACTTGATTACAGGATAGATTCCGGGAGGAGAGATGAGTTTGGAATAATAGCGGGCAGATTTGACGAAATGATCGGAAAGTTGCAGGCGTCTCGCGTCAGCAATGAAGAGCTTTATGCATCAACAAAGAATCAGCTTCAAAAGCTTACGGTCCTTTATGAACTCATCACTGCTGTAACATCTGCAATGGATATTGATGAGATACTGGGGACCGTTACATCGAAAATTACAAGGCTGCTTGGCGCAAGGGGCTGCATTATAAGATTGCTGATGGAGGGCAATATCCTGAAAATAAAATCTTCCTATGGCCTGGCAGAGGATTTAAAAGAGCATATGGATCTCACACTGGGAAGCGGTATAGCCGGATGGGTTGCGAAAGAGGGTGAACCGCTGCTTGTTGAAGACGTGGCAGCGATGCCTCCTGATATGCAAGTGCCGTTAATCAATGCGAAGTCTGTGATATGTGTGCCGCTTAAAGTTGAAGGCAAGGTAATGGGAACCCTCGGCATCTACGATAAGGCAGGCTCTGAGGGAAATATCCTGCCGTTCTCGCCTGACGATATGAACACAGTGACTACCTTTGCCTCCATAGCAGCTGTCGCCATAGAGAAGGCAAGGATTTATGAAAGTGAACGCCTCAGCAAGCAAGAGGTGGCTCAGACAAAGGAATATCTTGAAAGCCTGATAAAAAATTCCGCGGATGCGATAGTCACTTCTGACCTCGATGGGAATATAACTTCATGGAATTATGGCGCTGAAAAGACCTTTGGCTACACAGCGGATGAGGCTGCGGGGAAATTCCTGCTGTTTGTCCCCCAGTTCCTTGTAGACGCTGAGAAGGAATACATAGGGAAAATAAAAAATGGAGAAACGCTCAAAGATATAGAGACATTGAGACAAAGGAAAGACGGCACAATAATTGAGGTCAGCCTGACACTTTCACCCATAAAAGATACTTCAGGAGAGGTTATAGGTATAAGCGGGATAACAAGGGATATCTCCGAGAGAAAACGCGTTGAAAAGGAACTTGTAAGGATGAACCAGGAACTCTCAAGGTTGTTCTTTATAAGTTCCGCTATGAGGGGCACCCTTGAGCTTGACAGGCTGCTCAGAATGATATTGACTGCAGTAACAATGAGCGATGGCCTTGGTTTCAACAGGGCGATTCTTTTTCTTGTTGATGAAAAAAAGGGAACTATAAAGGGCGCTATGGGTGTCGGGCCTGCAAGTTCTGAGGAGGCCTGGCAGGTATGGGAGAAGCTTTCTCTGGAGAAAAAGACGCTTCCTGATATTCTGTATGACATAGAAACCGGTCCTCTGGGAAAGGATTCATTCCTTGACAGGTTGAGCATGGGGATTGAGATCCCGCTTGAAGAAAAGACTATACTTACGCGCGCTGTTAAGGAGAAAACGGCTTTTAATGTCCCTGATGTCAAGGGAAAACCGCTGGCTGATGCTGTTCTTATTCAGCAGCTCGGAACCCATGCACACGCTGTAGTGCCTCTTATCTCAAGAGACAGGGTTATAGGAGTATTGTGGGTGGATAACCTCTTCACGAGGCGTTTGATTACTGATGAGGATATGAAATTTCTTATCGGTTTTTCAAATCAGGTTGCGAGCGTTGTGGAAAGCGCAAGGCTCTTTGATCAGGTAGCCCGTGCAGAGGCGGAACTTGAAAATATTTTCAGGTCCATTTCGGATATGGTCTATATTACAGATAAAGACTGTACGATAAGGAATGTAAACAAGGCAGTTGTTGACAGAATCGGAAAATCTGCCGGAGAGATAATAGGAGAAAAATGTTACAGGATATTCCACGGGATGGATGAACCATTTTCTGAATGTCCGCATCACAAAACTGTTCAGACGATGGGGGCATATATAGAAGAAGTCAAAGATTCGTATCTCGGAGGAATGTTTCTGACATCAGTCTCTCCTGTATTTAACCCAAATGGAGAGTTCATGGGGACTGTGCATGTGGTCAGGGATGTTACCGAGTTAAATAACCTGAGAGAAAAATTAGTTGCAACAGAGAGGATGGCTGCCCTAGGCGAAGTTGCTGCAAAGGTTGCGCATGAGATTAGAAATCCGCTTGTATCGGTCGGAGGTTTTGCAAAAAGGCTTGAAAAGAAACTTGACGGCAATCTTAAAGAATATGCAGGCATTATAGCGAGAGAGGTAGACAGGCTTGAAAGTATTCTCAGCGAGATACTCGGGTTTGTGAAAGAAGCCAGGCTGATGAAAGAAAAGGTTAATGTCGGAGAGCTTGTTGACGATATGATATTGCTCATGCAGACACAGCTAAGGGAAAGGGACATTAGAGTTCTTAACGAAAAAGGAGAGACGCCTCAGATTTATGTGGACGCCAACAGGATACGAGAGGCCTTGCTTAATATATTTAATAATGCAATTCAGGCTGTGGCGATTCACGGTACAATTACAATAAAGACATATACGGCAGACAGTAGTGCAGTCATAGAGATAAGCGATACAGGCCCGGGCATAGATGAAAAAGATCTGCCTTTCATCTTTAATCCGTTCTACACGACAAAGTTATCCGGCACAGGGCTTGGACTTGCAATCACTAAAAGGATTATAGAAGAGCATAAAGGGAAGATAGAGGTTGACAGCGCACCCGGCAAGGGGACAACATTCAGGGTGTTTCTGCCGGGTTAGAAATTTTATTCGCAAGGGAGTAAAATCTGTAAAAGGAGGGTGTATGAAGAAAGTGCTGGTAGTAGATGACGACATTCATATCCAGAAACTTTACAAAGAAGAGCTGGAAGAAGAGGGATACGAAGTTGTTGTGGCAGGCAGCGGCGCCAAGGCAATGGAGTTGTTTATTCAGGAAAACCCGGACCTTGTCACGCTGGATATATTAATGCCTGATGTGGACGGCATAAAGCTTCTTAGGCAAATGAAAGAAAAGAAACCCAGGCTTCCTGTCATAATGTCTACGGCGTATGACTACAGGGACGATTTTGCTGTCTGGGCTTCGGAGGCGTATATCGTCAAGTCAGCAGACCTTGATGAGCTGAAAAAAACAATAAGGACGCTTCTGGCTAAACAGTAATGTCACAGATAATAAAGGCACAATCCCCGGTATATGGCGGTTATGTAATTGCGCGTGACAGCGGAGTAATTTTTATAAAAGGAGCTGTTCCGGATGAGGTTGTTGAAGTTTCTATCAGCGAAAAGAAAAGAGATTACTCCATCGGCGCAGTCACAAATATTATTGAGCCCTCTCCTTACAGGATAAATCCTCCATGTTCTGTATTCGGCACCTGCGGAGGATGCCATTTTCAATTCATATCTTACGAAAGACAGGTCTCCATGAAAGAGGAGATACTGCTTGATTCTGTCAGCAGAATAGGGAAAATGGAAGCACATCTGTCCCCGGCTCTCACGGACAGGGATTACAACTATCGTTACAGGGGGCAGTTTAAAATTTCACAGGAGGGCAGGATAGGTTTTTATAAAGAGGGCACAAGGGATGTTGTGCCTGTTGAGGAATGCCCGCTGATGATAAAGGAGATTAACCTCATTGTGAAGGAACTGAATAACAGGAAGTTATCAGGGATAAAGGAGATACATATCTCTTGCGGAGATGCCGTAAATGCATTGATTAAGTCAAAGCTCGCAGCAGAGGATATTGAGGAAATAATGAGCGGCATTGGATTTTCAGGCATTGCATTTGAGACCGGAGAATCAACAGGCAGAGATTACATAAGGCTGGACCTTAACGGACTTCAGTATACCGTCACTCCATGGAGTTTTTTTCAGGCGCACTGGAATCTTAACAAAAAGGTTGTTGAGTTAATAGTAAATAAACTGCAGCCGCTGGGAAACATGCGTGTCCTTGACCTTTATGCGGGAGCCGGTAATTTCTCCCTGCCGTTGGCAGTATATGCATCTCAGGTTGCGGCTGTTGAAGAGAACCGGCATGCGGCAGATGACGGGCAGAGGAATGTAAAATTAAACAGCATAAAGAATTGCAAATTCATTAATTCATCGGCAGAGAGATACAGGATTCAGGAGAAATTCGATATTGTGTTGCTGGATCCTCCGAGGCCGGGACTGCATCCTGATGTTGCAAGGAAAGTCCTTGATTCGTCTCCGGGGAAAATTGTTTATGTCTCCTGCAATCCTGCGACGCTTGCGAGGGATTTGAAGAAGTTCAGCGAAAGATACAATGTGGATTCCCTCCGCATGATAGACTTTTTCCCCAATACGTATCATGTTGAGGCGCTGGCTTTTATGAGTTTAAAGTAGTAATGGCATGCATGCCTCCATAAAAATGCGGTTGATTTTTACATCCATGTCGATGCTAATGCATTTTTCGAATTGACATAGTAATTATTGACAATACACATCAATTGTGTTAGAAAAATTGCATGAGCGAAAAACAGAAATTACTTAAAGAACTTCCGTCTGTTGATGAGGTACTCAAGAGCAATGACGGCGCTAAGTGGCGCAGGACATATCCGAGAAAATATGTTCTGCAGGCAATAAGGGATGTTATTGACATGAGGAGAAAAGAGATAATGGAAGCGTCTTCCACAGATGTATCAGTGGAAGGGATGTCAGGCGAGATAGAGATGAAGATAGAAAAACTTTCGGCTTTTAGCCTTCAGCCTGTTATAAATGTAACAGGCATAGTGATACACACAAACCTTGGCAGGTCAGTATTGTCAGAGAAAATACTTGATAATGTAAGAAAAATTGCAGAGAGCTATTCCAATCTTGAATATAACCTTGAGGCGGGCAGGCGTGGAAAGAGATATGCCCATATCACGAGAATCCTCAGGGAAATCACAGGCGCTGAGGATGCCTTGATAGTCAACAACAATGCGGCTGCTGTTCTTCTCTGCCTTAGCGCTCTGGCAAAAGGCAAGGAGGTAATTGTCTCAAGAGGAGAGCTTGTTGAGATAGGAGGCTCGTTCAGGGTGCCTGATATTATGTCGTTAAGCGGAGCTGTCCTGAGAGAGGTCGGGACAACGAACAAGACGCATCTGTATGATTATAGAAATGCGATTAATGAAAACACGGCATTAATTCTCAAAGTGCATCAGTCAAATTACAGGATTTCAGGTTTCACAGAGGAAGTGCCTGTTGCTGATTTAAAAAAGCTTTCAGAGAAATATCACATCCCGGTGATGTACGATCTCGGAAGCGGATGCATGATAGACCTGAAACCCTATGGAATACATTCTGAGCCTGCGGTTCAGAATGTAGTAGAGTCCGGCGTGGATATTGTAACCTTCAGCGGTGACAAGCTCCTCGGAGGGCCGCAGGGAGGCGTTATCGTTGGCAGAAAGGAATATATTGAAAAGCTCCAGAAGAACCCTCTGACAAGGGCGATAAGGATAGACAAGCTCACCCTTGCGGCATTTGAGGCAACGCTTATGGAATATCTTGATGAAGATAAGGCCGTAGAGAATATTCCTACGCTTAAGCTGCTTCTCCAGAAGCCAGAGAGGATAAGGGAAAGGGCGAAAAAGATAGCGCTGCTGTTGAAGAGAAAGGTTAAGGCTGCAAAGATAGAGATAACAGAGGACACGTCAAAGGCAGGAGGAGGCTCATTGCCTGAGATAGAATTCCCGACATATGCTGTGTTAATAAGCCCTGACAATATCTCTGTCAATGACCTTGAGGAAAGGCTGAGAAAAGGGGCTCCTTCAATTATTGCGAGGGTTAAAGACAATGCGCTTTTGCTTGATGCACGGACAATAAGAGAAGATGAAATAGGCAGCCTTGTAAAAGGTGTTCATGCGGCTCTTTATTAATAGGGGTTACAAACAGGACTAACTTTCGCTTGCTACGATATTTTTAGACAGTTCTAAAACTCATTCCGCTACATCCTCGAAACTCGTTTCCCGAAATATTCGGGAAACTCAGACAGTCGAGGCTGTGGCCGCTTCATTTCGTTAAGAACTGTTACCGAAAAATCTCTGATGCCGCTCAAGTCAGTCCTATTTGTTTGATGCCAAATAAATTCTTGCCTTATAAATCGGCGTAATGTTATATTTTGTTTTGAAATGCAGTCAATAAAACTTGAAGATGACAACTACTGCTTTGCCTGCGGCAGGGAAAATCCCTGCGGGTTAAAACTGTCCTTTAATTATTCCAACGGCAAACTCACATCTGAATTCACACCCTCGAAGATACATCAGGGATATAGGGATATAACGCACGGCGGGATTATAACAACTGTGCTTGATGAGGCAATGATACAGGCTGCTATAGCCGAGGGCATAAACCCCGTTACTGCTGAAATAAATATAAGATTTAAGAAACCTCTGATGGCGGATGAAGAAACAATCGTAAGGGCAGAGATAACAAAAAGAGGCTCAAAACTTATTGAGGCATATTCATGTCTTTTAAAAAAGGAAGACGGCTCCATAATCGCCGAGGCGCATGCGAAACTGATACCATTGAAATAATCTTAACCCTATGGGGAAACTTCTCCCAAAAACAGAGGTAGCAATTCCTTAAAGTCCCCTCTCCCACAAGGGGAAAGGATTGCATAGTAGCGTTTTTCTCTGTTATCATTAAATTTAAATAATGAAAGAAATCTGGACGCCTGATCTCA
This sequence comes from Nitrospirota bacterium, assembly GCA_016195565.1. Taxonomy (NCBI): domain Bacteria; kingdom Pseudomonadati; phylum Nitrospirota; species Nitrospirota bacterium. The sequence goes on from JACPZK010000005.1 coordinate 88,708, forward strand.
GCCTGCTTACAAATATTCCATCGATATGCTTTCTTTATTTCTTTTATGGCCTTGCGTTTTTCTTTCTCGGAACCGCTATTGCAGTAAAAAATATGAAGGGAAGCGAATTGAAACTTGCAGGGTGCCTCTGGCTTCTTGCCGGTTTTGGATTTATACACGGCAGTCATGAATGGCTTGAACTCTATCTCCTTCTGCAGGGGCAGTACATATCAGTAACCGAGATGATTTACATAAAGCTCTTTACAGTATCTGCTGTTATGGTTTCTTTCTTTCTGCTCTTAGAATTTGGCATTAAACTCATACAGGCTGTCAATAATAAATGGGCAAAATGGCTAAAAGCAACTCCTCTAATTCTCTTTCTCCTCTGGGGAATACCCCTATGGAATTATGGATTCACTATGGATGTTTCATTTTTTGAAATGGCTGACATGAGGGCAAGAAACACCTTTGGCCTTATCGGCGGGCTCGTGACTGCTTACGGGCTGATAGCCTATTCCAGAGAGGTAAAAAACCTGAGCCTTCCAATAGCAAGAAACCTCCATCACGCAGGGGTTGTCTTCATATTTTATGGCATATTTGCGGGACTGGTATCTTCCTATGCCATACTGCCGTGGCTGCCCATACGCATAGAGATATTTCGCAGCATATCGGCAATCCTGATAGCATGTTTTATCATAAAGGCGCTGAATGTTTTTGATATAGAAACAAGGAAAAAATTGGAACAACAGCTAAAACGCCTTGCACAATCCGACAGGCTTGTATCGCTCGGACAGCTTGCAGCCGGCATTGCCCATGAGATAAATAACCCACTGACGAATGCATCCCTGAATGTGCAAATCCTGAAAAACAGGTTTGAAAACAGCGCCGCCGATAAGAACATTTTACAGAAACTCGAGACGATCGAAAAGAATGTTGACAAGGCATCCACCATTGCAAAAGAACTGCTTCAGTTTTCCCACCAGAGAGAATTAGAATTTATTCCTCTAAATATTAACAATGTAATAACCAGCGTTCTAACTCTTCTAAAATACAAGCTTAACGACGTAACAATTCACGAGAATTTATCAGATATCCCTGATGTGATGGCTGACCACAGAAAGCTGGAGCAGGTCTTCCTTAATATCCTGTCCAATTCTATTGAGGCAATGCCAGACGGAGGGGACATCTATATTGCTGCCTCATCGAGCAATGGTATGGTCAATGTACAGATATGCGACACAGGGGTTGGGATTCCAAAGGAAAACATCTCAAAGGTATTTGACCCCTTTTTTACAACAAAAGAAATCGGGGCAGGGACAGGACTTGGTCTTTCAATCTGTTATAGCATTATCCACCAGCATAACGGCTCAATAGAGATAACAAGCACTTTGGAGGAAGGAACAACAGCAATTGTTAAATTTCCGATAGGGGATTCTTTATCGCAGGATAAGGTATGAAAAAAGTACTGATAGTAGATGACGATGTGGAATTGAGGGCAAACCTCTCTGAGATATTGAAAGGAGCAGGCTATTACATAGCTGAGGCGCCCTCAGGAAAAGAGGCAATAGAGGAAATCGCCTCTAAAGACTTTGATATTGTGCTTCTTGATTTAATGATGCCCAAGATGAGCGGGCTTGACGTTCTTAAGGAGATAAAGAAAATCAAACCAAAAATAAAAGTCATTATGATTACCGCTTTTGCAACAGTAGAAAATGCTGTGGATGCCATAAAAAAAGGCGCAAGTGACTATATATCCAAACCATTCAGAATAGACGGCCTCCTCACTACTATAAGGCGCGTTATTGAAGAAGGAAAATTTGAAGAAGGCATAACAAAACTGAACCTTGACTACACGCTGAGTTCTCTGTCCAATCCCATAAGGCGAAACATCATCAGGCTGCTTCAGGCAAGAAAAAGCATGCGCCTTATGGAAATTGTTAGAGAACTTGGTATAGAGGACCACACAAAAGTTGTTTTCCACCTTAAGATGCTTAAAGAATCCGACATTATAGAACAGGATACGGATAAGTCATATTCCCTGACAGAAGAAGGAGAAAGAATTCTGTCCTGCCTCAAAATTCTTGAGAATTACCTTTCAGCATAATGTAGCGATTAAACTCTTCCTTACACTGTCATTCTGAGCGTTAGCGAAGAATCTCTTTCTTGAGATTGCTGCGCCCCGATTTTATCGGGACTCGCAATGACATCTCATCCAAGGGACAATTCCCTGTGAATTATTCTTCACAGAATATGTCTAATCTGTAAATAATTTTTCTATTGAATCCTTTTCATGGTTAAAGTTAAAATACAAAAGATTTAATCCATAAGGAGGATAAAACGATGAAGAAAGCAGTAATTTTAATCCTTGCCATCACTATTTGTGTGGCGGCGTGGACGGGTTTTGCCTCAGCAGCGGATGACGTGCAGAAGCAGATCGACGAGATAAGAGGGGCGCTGCCGAAGCTTGCCGTCCCCATGCGGGAAGTTGGAGATCGCTTCCAGAACATGTATTTTGCGGCCAAAGACGGGAACTGGGGGCTTGCCTACTACATGTCAAAGTACATGAACGGCGCCATGAACCCCGCAAAAGTGACGAAACCGGCTGAGTATCAAGTATGGAAAGCCTTCTACACTGACACCTTTGCACCGGTGAATAAGACGATTGTTGACAAGGACTTCAAGGCATTTGAGAAGGCATACATGGAAGTAACCAAGTCCTGCAATGCCTGCCACGAGGGAATGGGATACGGCTTCATCAAGGTGATAAAGATGAAGACTCCTCCTGACAGCGGCATCGATTACACGGTTAAGTCTAAGGCAGAAGACGTACCTAAGTAGATTGATTAGAAACTTTCAAGGGGGCTGGTTGTAAGAAGCCCCCTGAAAGTTTTACCCCCAGATTTAATAAGCTTCCAATGACAACGCTTGATTGTATTCCTGTGAATTGTTCTTCACAAATCATCCTTAATCAGTAAACAACATTTCTATTGAACCCCTTTCCTGATTAAAATTAAAATACAAAAGATTTAATCCATTATAATGAAACTTTTGCTCTTAAATATTAAATCCTATTTTATTTAAATTATACTGCCCGTTGCGGCAGAAAGGAGAGACAGGATGAAAATGAATAGAAGAGTTTTAGTATTACTGCTTATCTGTTTCTGTGTGTTGGGAATTGTAGTCTATGGCACACAGGCAGAAGGCAAAAAAACAGGGGGCAATACCATTAAAGGTATTGTTCAGGATGCATCAGGGCAGGCAGCGGAGAATGCCGCTGTTTATCTTATCCCTTCATTCGATGTGGAGGCGATGGCAAAGACACCGATAGAGATTAAAAGGGACTCAAAAAATGACGAGCCGCTGGAAGACAATCTTGCTGCAAACAAAGATAAGTATCAGAAAGGCACAACAGACAAGAAAGGAAACTTTAAAATTGCCGGTGTGGCAGACGGAAAATATTTCATCTATGTTGTGCCTTCAGACAAAGAGCATCTTCCGGGCGGTGACAAAGCAGATAAGGCAATGTCAACAGCCGAACTCAAGGGCAAGACCTTAAAGATACTCATATCGGGAAACGTCCCTGCCGATGCAACATATGTAGGGACGTCAAAATGCCTTACATGCCACAAGGCATATGAGACAGAGAAAAAGACCCTGCATAAACTGGGGATAAGTGTTGTAGGGAAGCCAAGCAAACTGCAGGATTATTCGCGGTTCCCACAATACAATGATGGTCTGAACAAACTGTTGGCAGGCGCCAAATTCTATTTCTATAGCTTCGACAAAGGCAGGGGGTTTGACAAATACATGATTTCCGAAAAGATGCCCTCCGACCCTGTATCCGTAAGTTTTACAGCCACATTCTTTAAAGATACAGACGGCAAACTGAAGTTCAAGACAGAGAATGTGAAAGACACCTCAGACCCTGCGAAGACATACACTGTGGAGATGACTTACGGCGGCGGGCTTTACAAGCAGCGCTACCTTTACAGGGTTGGCAAAAACCTTTTCCCATTTGTCCAGTACAATCCTACAGGGGATGACAGCTACGGTGACAGAACGAGAAAGGCTTTCAGGGACTATCATGGCGACTGGCTCTTCAATGAACAGACAAAGAAGCTGAGCAATCCTCCAATAGCAAAATCCTTTGAAAAGGAATGCGCATCCTGCCATTACACCGGCTACACGCTCAAGCACCTTGAGTCTGGCGAGTACATTGCAGGCGCTGTGAATGACCCCAATGGCGAGGCTGATATTGACGGAGACGGCATACCCAATGAATTAAATATTGGATGCGAAAACTGCCATGGAGCGGGATCCGCTCATGTAAAAGCCCCGAAGGAAAAGAAGGCATCTACAATAGTCAGCCCGGGCAAACTTTCGACAGAGCGCTCCTCTGTAGTCTGCGGACAGTGCCACAGCAGGCCGCAGGGCAACCTCAATAATGACCAGCCCGTAAACAAGGACAACAAGATGATGATTCCCGGCACAAGCAGAAACGATTATCTTGTTAATTACACAACAAGGGAAGACGCTGCAAAGGGTGACTATTGGGCAGATGGGATTCACTCAAAAGCGCATCACCAGCAGTATACAGATTTCATCAAGTCTAAGAAATACAGGAACGGAAATCACCTTCTGAAATGCAGTGACTGCCACGATCCTCACGGAATGACAAACTACAAGCATCAGATGAGAGCAGATGTGAAGGATGCGAAGAATTCCCTCTGCACCACCTGCCACAAGGCAAATGCCGACATCAAGAAGCACATGGAGGCAAAGACCGGTGTTGCCGAGATGGGCAAGATAAACTGCGTTGACTGCCATGCCACAAAAACCATGCAGACAGGTGCAGGGCGCGGCAAGGGTCTTGTGAGGAAAGACGGCAAAAACTACTGGGTGAACGATATCACCTCTCACCTCTTTGACGTCCCGAGAAAGGACAATGTCGGGGTGAAGGGTGTTGAACCCGGAAAGGCAATGCCTATTCCTTACACCAATGCCTGCGGCAAGTGCCACAATGTAGAAGGCCTCTAAACATTTAAACTAAGAGGGGCGGGTTCGGCCCGTCCCTCTTTCATTTTATGAGAAGCATATCACCTGAAAATAATCTGTAAGAACCAGCCCGCAACCGCCCCTCCGGCTACCAGCCATGCTGCATTCAGCTTAAACCGAATTCCTGCAATTGCGGCGCCTGCTGCAATAAAGATTGTCCTCCAGTCTGTAAGTGTCGAACCGGCGAGATTGACAACTACAGCTGCCATTAAACCAATGGCGCTTACATTCACAGCATCGAGAAATGCCGACATCATTTTTGATGACCTTAGGCGGGGGATGATAGGATTCAACAGAAAGACAAAAATAAATGAGGGAAGAAATATAGCAGCGGTAGATACCAAAGCTCCAGGCACACCTGAAACAATATAACCAACAAAAGTCGCAGTACTTAAGACAGGGCCTGGCGTGAATTGTCCGATGGCAATGGCATCAAGCAGTTGCTGCTGTGTAAGCCATCCATAGTCTTTTACCAGCCCGCCTTCAAGGAAGGCAATAAGGACATAACCGCTTCCATATAGAACAGAACCTACCTTAAGAAAGAACAACCCTAATTTCCAGAGAGATATCCCGATTATTCCTGTAGCCGAAACCGCCACTGCTGCCTTTGCTTCACTGCTCTTAAATATGTTCCCGAGATTGACTAAAAATGGAAGTATCCACCCTGAAGGCACTCTGCCCTCTGATCGCTTCATCTTATAAAGGATTATTCCGCTCATACCGCCAAAGAGTAATGCCAGTATCTCGCTTATTCCCAGTAAAGATGCAGCGCCAACAGCAGTCCCTATTATTATCAATTGAGTATTCTTTGCTGCTGTCTTGCCCAATCGAATAACAGCTACGAGGATAATAGAGATAACCGCCGGCTTAATGCCAACAAGGAACGGCGCCACCTCCGGCATTGCCCCAAATCTGACATACATCCATGCAAGGACGCCAGTGATAATAACAGCAGGCAGGATAAACGAGAGACCTGAAACAACAAGCCCTAAAAGCCCTCCTCTTATATATCCGATGTGGATTGCCATTTCTGTGGAGTTAGGGCCCGGGATGAGATTTGTCGCTCCAACGAGGTCGAGAAAATGCTCCCTCGTTATCCACTTCCTGCGGCGAACCACCTCTTCCTCCATCATGGCTATATGGGCTGCGGGGCCGCCGAACGCTATTGTCCCCAGTTTGAGGAATAATTTAATTAATTCAACGATGCTGTTTTTATTTTTCCGGTTGTTATTGTTCATCTCGAACACCCCCTGTATCTAATAATCTATATTATTGCTTTCCGTTATCGAGTTCTGATACAATAGCATAACAAACTTAAAAATGAAATATAAAAATGATTAGAGACTTCTTTTTAGGCTTTATAAGAATTCATATCCTGCACCATGCCTCCAAAGGGCCTGTATATGGATTGTGGCTCATAGAAGAGCTCGGCATGCACGGATATAAGTTGAGTCCCGGCACGCTCTACCCCATACTGCATAAACTTGAAGAGGAGAAGTTCTTGAGGTCGTACTCAGAAAATGTCGAAGGGAAAATAAGAAAATACTACAAGACAACCCCGAAAGGCATTAAGGCATTGTCAAAGATAAAAGAAAAGATAAATGAACTTGTGGAAGAGGTGATGAAATGACTGAAATAAACATTTTAATCCCTGTTGTTGCAGCATTTCTATCGGCGTCACTGACGCTCATGGCAGGGTTTGGACTCGCGACAATACTCACTCCTGTCTTTCTCATATTTTACGACGTAAAAATTGCCATACTAATAGTGGCTGTCGTGCATCTTGCGAATAATCTCTTAAAGCTCTCCCTTTTTAGAAGCTATGTAAGTTTAGATATTTTAAAACGCTTCGGAGCTTTAACGTTGATAGGGGCTTTTATCGGGGCATTCTTGCAGGGGAAAATGGATTCGTCCCTTGTAAAGATTTTGCTCGGAGCATCTTTGATTTTTCTTGGATTAAAGGAAATTTCAGGCTTCGGAGAAAAGCTTAGACTTCCAAAGAAGATAGATGTCATCGGAGGCTTTTTCTCAGGGCTTCTTGGAGGATTTGTCGGGAATCAGGGCGCAATAAGAAGCGCATATCTGCTCAATTACAATATCCCGAAAGAGACCTTTGTAGCTACAGCAGCGATAATCGCATCCGTTGTGGATGTGACAAGGATTCCGGTTTATATATTCAGCAATAAAGATGTGCTTACTGACAATGCAATCCTCTTGCTCGTAACAACTGCATCGGCTTTTGCAGGGACATTTGCAGGTAAAAGTTTCTTAAAGAAAATATCGCTCAAGACTTTTAAAATATATGTGGCTGCTACCATAGTGATAATCGGAGCGCTTCTGACATTCAGGATTATCTGAAGCAAAAACCATATTCTTCTTGGTATATAATACTATTCTCTTTTTGTTATCATATAGGCAGTAATGAAGAGTTATTTATTAATAATCGGAACTCTGATTGTAGTAATTTCCGCGCTTATTACCTTGAATGTCTTTTTTCAGCAGTCCCTTCAGATGGAGATGGCAGAGCAGTTCAACAAGCAGCAGCTCCTGCTTTCAGGGTCAATCGCCGAAAGCATAAAGTCGCATATCTATTTCCTCAAAAAAAATGTTCTCCATTTTGCAGGCCTTCTCTCGAAGGCGGAGTTGGAAAACAGAAGTGATTTTAACTGGATGCTTAGGGATGCAAAGATTAGTCAGGAGGCGGTCGCAACAACCCTGGGCATTCTTGACCCGAGGGGCGGCGTAATTTTCTATAAAGGGGATAAAGAGCAGATCAGAGCGGCTGCTTCCGAAATTGTCAGCCTTGCCAAAAAAACAGCTCCCGGCAGTATAGGCACGTTAGAGACGAAAAACACTGTTTATGTACTGGCTCCGGTTTATTATCAGAATGCTTTAAGAGGCGTGATTTTTGAGTCAATGAGGATAAATGACATAGCAGATTACTTTGTAAGCAGAATAAAACTGGGCGCAAGGGGATATGCATGGATGATGAATAAAAACGGGACTCTCATTTATCATCCTACACAGCCTGAAATGGTCGGCGGGAATGTCTACAAAGCATCGCCGGAATGTTTTAAATGCCATATAAGTTTTGACCTTGAAAAAAAGATTATAGAAGGAAAGGCAAGCGTTTACGGCAGGCATATCGCTGCAACAGGGGAAGACAAGATACTCGCTTTTTCCTCTGTGGATATCGGGAACATCTCATGGATAATAGCTATTTCGTCCCCGTATTCCGAAGTGACTCAGGCTACAAGACAGAGCATGAAACTTTATTCCTATCTCATAATCTCCATTTTTATAACAACAAGCATTGTTTCAGCTTTACTGATTGTTTTCAATAAAAAAAGAATAAAAGCAGAGGAAGTCTCAAAGCGTAAAGAAGAGCTTGAAAGATACGCTGCCGAGCTTGAAGAAAGAGTAACCGAAAGGACTGCTGAGCTTGCCAGCGAGAAGGAGAAGATAGCCCACTCTGAAAAACTTGCATCCATCGGCAGGCTTGCAGCAGGCATTGCCCACGAAATAGGGAATCCGCTGACGTCAATCTTTTCATTTATTCAGATACTCAGGGAGATGGAGGATGACAAATTCAAAAAAGAAAGCCTTGATACGATTTATTTTCACATCAACAGAATTTCAGAAATCCTGAAACAGCTTTCAGGCTTTTCAAGAATGCCTGCCGGAGAGGCCAGCGAATGCCGGATAAACGATATTATAGAAACCTCTCTTAACCTCATTCAATACGACAAGAAGGCGAAAAACGTAGCCATTGTAAAAGAACTTTCGCCGTCTCTGCCGGCAGTAGTCTGCGGCGGCAACCAGCTTTCACAGGTATTTGTTAATCTGATATTAAACGCTATCGATGCCATGCCTGACGGCGGCGCCCTTACCATAAAAAGCATGACAAAAGGCAGCGATATCGTTATCAGGTTTGAGGATACAGGGGTTGGCATTCCAAAAGAAGATTTAACGAAAATATTTGATCCGTTTTACACAACAAAAGAAAAAGGCACAGGTTTAGGGCTTGCAGTCAGCTATGACATAATAAAAAAGATGAACGGCGCGTTAAGCATTGAAAGCGAGCTTGGCAAAGGGAGTGTGTTTACGATAACAATGCCATATAAGTAAAGTGCAAAATTTAGAATTAAAAGTTAAAAATTTATGAAACCGAAAATACTTATAGTGGACGACGAGCCTGATATATGCAGGGCGCTTGAATTCCTGCTAAAGAGGGAGGATTATTCTGTCAGTTCTATTCATAGCGGTGAAGATGCCATAGATAAACTGAATAAAGAAAGCTTTGATATAGTGCTTACAGACCTGAAGATGGGAAAGGTTGATGGAATGACAGTGCTTGAGAAGGCAAAGGAGATAAGCCCTGACACGACGGTAATTATGATGACTGCATTTGCCTCTGTTGAATCTGCGGTGGAGGCTATGAAGAGAGGCGCTGCTGATTACATTGTAAAACCCTTCCTCAATGAAGAGATAAAACTTACGATAAGGAAGGTCATTGAACAGAAGAAACTTATAACCGAAAATATCGCTCTCAAACAACAGATAAGCCAACATATAGCTTGTAAAGATTTCGTTGCAAACTCCGAGTCAATGCTGAGAATTGTTGAGACTCTTGAGAAAGTGGTGCCTACAAAAAGCAATCTGCTTCTTTTGGGCGAGAGCGGGACAGGGAAAGGCCTCCTTGCAGAACTTATACACTGCAACAGTCCGCGGCGCGACAAGCCGTTTATTTCTATAAACTGCTCTGCTATCCCAGAGGGACTTCTGGAATCAGAGCTTTTTGGTTATAAAAAGGGGGCATTTACCGGCGCTGTATCTGACAAATTAGGGCTTATACCCCTGGCCCATCAGGGAACACTATTCCTCGACGAGATAGCCGACATGCCTGTTAATCTACAGGCAAAACTCTTAAAGGTTCTGGAGACAGGAGAGGTTTATCCCCTTGGAGACACAAGGCACAAAAGTGTTGATATAAGGATAATCTCAGCAACCAACACAGACATAGAAAACCGACTGAAAGAAGGAAAGTTCAGAGAGGACCTCTACTGGAGGTTGAATGTAATAGAGATAAAGATACCGCCATTGAGGGAAAGAAGGGACGATATAGAGGTGCTTGCAAAACATTTCATAACAAAATTTTCAGAGGAACATAAAAAAAATTTAAAAGGCATAGACCAACAAGCCCTCTCCATATTAATAGAATATTCATGGCCGGGAAATGTAAGAGAACTGGGCAATGTTATTGAGAGGGCGGTGGTGCTTACAGAAGGCAATTATATAACCACTGATGACCTTCAGGACAAGATTAAGAAGGTAAAGAATGCGAATGAAAAACCTGACGCATCTTCCACTCTTAAACTGCACATAAGCGATTATGAAAAGAAGCTGATTCTGCAAGCATATAAGGTGCATAATAAGGATAAAGAAGAGACAGCTAAAGCCCTCGGGATAGACCTTGCAACGCTTTACAGGAAATTTAAGAAATACGGGATAGAGGAGTAAGTAAAATATATGATGTCATTGCGAGGGATGAAATCCCAAAGCAATCTCAAGGCAGGCTCGGAGCAATCTCAAAAGACAAGATTGCTTCGCCTTTGGCTCGCAATGACAGAGAGAGTGTGTTAAATGAAAAAAACATTTCATATCGGCATTATCGGCGGCGGCATTCTTGGGATTGCAGTCGCCTTAAGCATGGATCTCCTGCTGGGCAAAAGCCTTGGAGGCGGATGGAGCGAAGCAGTGGCAAATGATATGAACAGCCTGTTCAAAACCAATCTGTCGCCCGGCAGTTTCATAGTGATTATAGGCGTGATAATAGTCGTTGGAATCATCGGAGCATTCGGCGCTTTTATCGGTGGGATCTTTAGCGTAATGCTTGCAGGATTCTTTAAGGCGCTAACAAAAGATAGGCAGAGGTAGAGGTAAAGGTAGAGGCGAAGAGTAATAATTTTTCTTTCTCTACCTTTTACCTTTTCCTTTACCTGTTTTCTTATCCCTTATGGCACTTTTCACAATCCGACGCAGGAGAGGCTGTTTTTCCGTTATGGCAAGCGCCGCAGAACTTCCCTTCATTGATATCCTTCATTGTAATATGAGCAGCGCCTGCCTTCATAACAAACGTTTTCGGGTGACATTCCTTGCAGCCAAACATCTTAGAATGCGACTCATGATTAAACTTTGAAGGCATGCTCGTCTTTTTCAGAGCAATAACCTTGATGTTGTGACAGTTGCCGCAAATGTCTTTGTTTATCTTCATATATTTATGAGCTTCAAAATCATGGCACTGATTGCAATGATACCCTGTTTTTGTGTGTATCTGATGCGAAAATATTCCTTTCTGCGGAGCGGATGAAAACTTCTGATAAGAATGGCACTTGAAACAGGGGAGACTGCTGACTGCTTCAGCAGCAGAGATCACCATTTCAGGAGCTTTTTCAGCCCTTTCTTTCTCTGTCTTTTGAGAGCACCCTAATATCAGTGAACCGGCAATAACAATTAATACCGCCCATCTCATTTATTTTCCCCTTTTTTATCTTCAAACTCAAGTTTATACTCAAGAGGATGTTCATGCTTCATCTGTTCTATAGAAATCCTTCCTGTAATCCATGTCATACTCATGGGAAACTTATCCCATTTTAAGTGTTCATTATAGAAATGCCAGAAGAGTATAAAGACTATGGCAAGAAGCGCCTCGTCGCTGTGCATGACAGAAATTACTTCCCATATCCAGTTTACAGTCCAAACCGGGAAAAGATATGACGCATGAACCGGGAATGCAAGGAAAAGACCTGACAGTCCAATGATTCCCATGCCCCAGAAGACCGCCCAGTAGTCAAATTTATGGATATAGCTGTATCTGCCGAACTGCGGCTTCTCTTTGCTTAATCCGAAAAAGTACAGCATATTTTTGATGAGATCAAATACATCCTTCGGGAGCGGGATAATGGTTGTGTCCTTGCGCACCTTCATTTTGCCTGTTGCCAGACTGTATCCCAAATAAAGGACATGCCAGGTAAAATCCAGAAGCATTGTAATGCCGGCAATGCGATGAATTATCCCTGCTGTTTCAGGGCCGCCCCATATTCCTATCCACCATTTTGAATAGTGTTCAACCTCTGGATATTTCAAGGCCCAGCCGGTAAAGGCGAGGAGTAAAAACGTTGTAAAAAGAATTACATGCTGAATTCTCTCAATGAGATTGAACCGCTGATATTCCTTTCGGACCTCATTACTCATGATGCTCCTCCTTTTTTCTAAAGACCCTGTCCCTGATTTCCGCAAATGCCTCAAGAATTACGTGACCAACAATAAATACAAATACAGACACTAAAAGAACTGTCAAACTTTTTCCAAAGTAATATGGGATGGGATTATCCTTGCCAATGGGTTTATGGGTGATTGCGGCGACGAACTTCTTGGTAGCTCCCTTATGGCACTTCCCGCAGGTTTCCGTCCTGTTATTCCATGCAACAGGGGACATCGGCTCTTCATACTGCTTTACATCGTGATAGCTGTGGCAATCTGTGCAGACAGGTGCATTTTGATGCCCCAGTATATATTTTTTACCATGGAAACTCTCATAATACCTTTCAAGTATATGTGTCCCCAAATTATATTTTTTCGCCAATTCTTTCTTTTCGTGGCACTTGCCGCAGGTCCTGACAACACTCTTTTTGTTAATGGTTGAAGTTTCTGTTTTTTTAGATGTGATATAGTGAGGCGAGCCGTGACAGTCTATGCAGGAAGCTCCGTCAGACTGTTTTTTCTGTATTACATTGCTGCCGTGAATGCTGTTCTGCCACGATTTATAAATATCACCATGACATTCCGAACATGCAGCAAGGGCTACGGGGTCAACCTTTGCCTTGTGCGATATTTTGCTTGCCAATACAGCAATGTCCTTTGGAACATCACCCATTGCTGTTGGTTTATGAGGATTCATGCCAAACTGTTTGTGGCATGCGATACAGTCAAATCCTCCGTGAATAGATTGTGAATATCTCTCACCGTCCACATTCACATCAACCAAATTACCTTTTTCTGTACGTATCTTGCCCTTCATCGCGCTATGGCAGGCAAGACAGTTAATCCCCGTTAGAAAGCCCTGCTTTTCTAACGGGGTAAAGGTTTCGGCATTTGCAGAATAGCTGAAACAAAACAGGAAAAAGCATAAAAAAACTATCACTGAAACCCTTCTCATGTAACCCCCTCTTAGTTCAGAGATGTGTCCAACTATTTTAAATAGCGGTTTATTATACATAACTACCCAACCCAACCCATAATTTGTGAAATAAAAAATAGTAATTAAACCTTTAGACAAAATTATTAACCCCAAAAGAGAGGGGGATATTCACCCCCTCTCTTTAAACGGAATATATACCCAAATCCAGCGATAAAAATTGTCATTGCGAGTGTAACGAAGCAATCTCGCCTTTTCCGATAAGATTGCCACGCACCCTTCGGGTGCTCGCAATGACAGAACCTCACCTGAGAACAACTATTGAGTTTTGGTTTTTAATTCTTGCTGCCCATCTTTATCTTCCCGTGCTCTATTCGTGAATGACACCACAGGCAGTCAATCTGCTTTTGCGTAACATGCTTTTCGTGAACGAATTTAATATCCTGATACATTTCTGTCTTTTCTATGTGGCAAAAATAACATCTATCTTTTGGAGTCTCACCATCGCCTTTTGTTATTTCTATATGACACTGGCTGCATTTACGGCCTGCCTTCAGCGCCTGTTCATGTGAAAAGGTCCTGCCCTTTACCACTATAGGCTGTTTTGGTGATGAATGGCATGAAGGGCAGCCTGTAACAGCCTTATCATGCGTAACTCCCTTGAAATGGCATAGGAAACATACATTCGTAGATACCTTTACATGTTCTCCCTGAACTATATCTGAATGGCAGCTTCTGCAGTGAAGTTTTATTCCTCTTTTCATCTCTGTGAAATGCGGCTTATGGTCAAAGTTTATACCCCTCTTTGTGAATATGACTTTTGATTCTACCAGTCTCTTATCATGACATCCGGACTGAAGACAGTTTTTATCCGGGACATTGGTTAAAGGACGGGGATTATATCCTCCTGCTAAAAACCTGAATTGTCCTGCGAGCGCGGCAGTAAGTGTATATTCATGGCATTTAAGACACGGTACTTTGTTGTGAGTAGAAGTCTCCCACTTTTTGTAAAACGGCGCCATATAATGGCATACCTTGCAATTTTGGGGAGAAGGGAATACGGCATTGTTTACATATAAGAATACTCCTGTCATCACTATGACAAAAACTAAAAGTCCTAAAAAGACCTTCTTGTTCATATTTGCCCCCCTTTTTTAAAAAATTTCACTTCTTTCCGTTCTTTGAGAAATATGTCAAAACATATCCGATGACAGTGCCTGCCAGTGAGCCAATGACAATCAAGAGGGCAGCTGCACATAAAATACCCATTAAAGCGCCGATGGCAACCATCACTTTTATGAGGAGCGTAGCAGAAACCGGCCCGCCGGCTAATTTGCTTGCGATAACGAGCGCAGTATAACTTCCAAAATAAAATCCGGGAAGAAGTCCGAAAATAATAAATGCGATACCGCCGAGAACAGCGCCAATCTTTGTTCCCATTGAGATTAGCTCTCTTTTTTGAGGCGTTTCAGTTTCCATAACAGCCCCCTTTTCAGAACAAGTCTTTAATTAAAAATATCACATTTAATGTTGCAATACAACAAGAATAACCGCCGGCAAATAAAAAAAGGGTGCATATCCCCTTTTTTGTTCTGTTCTAACAGCTTTACCCCGTTAGAAAGCCCCGCTGCTTGCAGCGGGGATGAAGATATAATTCCTTTTAGAGTGAACACGGGGTTTACTCTGCCTTGGTTGTGGCCTCTGCCGGCTTTCTTACATCCGCGGGCGCTGTTACAACCTCTACAAGATAACCGAGGGTTGTCCCTATTATTGAACCTACCACTATGCTCACCGACGCCGCGCATACTATCCCAAGCAGTATTCCTACTGCCATAAACATCCTCACCAATACCGTAGGCTCAACAGGGCCTCCCACCAGATGCTTAAGCACTATCAGTGAACCATAGCTGCCGAAGTAAAACCCGGGAAGAACCCCGAAGATTAAGAAGGCTATGCTCCCTAATGTTGCGCCTATCTTTGTTCCCATCCTTACCATTTCTTTTCTTGCTTTCATTTTAGACCTCCTTTTTAGCTATAAGCTGATAGCTGACAGCCGTCGGCTTTTTACTTTGTTTTTACTGTTGCTTCCATGCCGGTTGTCCTGCCGTACCTTACTGCATCTATTGCATGTCCGGCAAGCCAGCCAAGAAGTGAAGCTCCTGTTACGAATACGAAACCAGCCATAAGAATCCCGAACACCATAGATGCTCCAACTATTATTCTTGGCAGCACTGCTGAACTTACAGGTGTCCCGAATATGCTGCCTGCTATGTTAAGTCCAATAACACCTCCTATAAATGAGCCGGGGAGCAATCCGATTATTGCAAAGAGCACAAGCCCTGCCCCTGCTCCGATGTATAATCCTTTCTTTGCCATTTCCCTTGTTTTCATTTTTGTTTCCTCCTTTCGTTGTTCTTCCTCTTATAGCTGCATCTTCCATGCCAGGTTGAATATTATTGATTCTTAAGGATTTGTAATTCTAAATCTTCCGCGAAATTGCGAAAATAGGATTTTCATTTGCAGAAATGCAAAAACAGGGGAATTATTTAAAAAGAATATCCCTGAGGTTCTTGCAAAAGTAACATATATAAGATTGCTTCGTAGTTTCACTCCTCGCAATGACAATAAACACGCCATTTGTCATTGCGAGCGGAGCGAAGCAATCCTATTTTTCAGGACTTTTGCAAGAAGCTCTCCTGTTTAAATGATATTTTAGCGCTATTCCTTTTCCATCCATCGTGTGGGGAAGGTAAACTGGACAGTGGTCCCGATGTTTGGCTTGCTGTCTATTATAATCTCTCCCATGTGTTCTGATATGATTTGTCTGACAAGAGGAAGCCCCATCCCTGTTCTTCCCTTTGTGCTGTAAAACGGCTCAAATATCCTATGCAGCTCCTCTGAGGTCATCCCCTTCCCGGTGTCTGTGATTGTTAGAAATATATTATCTTCTTTTACGCTTGAGGATATCGTTATTTTCCCTCCGGATGGAGTGGCATCAATAGCGTTACCGAGAATATGTCTTACGGCTATTTTTATCAACTGCCTGTTTGCATTGAACATCAGGGGCTTATCGTATAAATTAACAGAAAGTCCGATATCCTTGTCTTTTATCTCTTGTTCTACAAGGCGAATTATGGAATATGCAATTTCATTAAAGTCCTCGCGCTTGAAAAGAAATCTTTTGCTCCTTACCAATTCATCAAAATCGGCAACAATCTTTTCCATTTTTTGGCACTCAGACAGGATATCTTCAAGTTTATCTTTAGGAATTCCTTCCATTTCTTTTTTGCTCAACTGTCTGCAAAGCCCTCCGATAACAGTGACAGGATTTCGGATGCGGTCAGCTACTCTCAAGCCGATCATGCCCATGGTTCGTTCAGCGACTATATCCTCCATTTCGTGATTTAGATTTAGAACCTCTTTACTTATATCCTCGATTGTCTTTTTATCCAATTCAATTTTCTCATAAAACCATCCGAATCTTTTGTTAATGAGCCAGAAAATAATGCCGAAGAATATCGTATAAATGCCGATAAAAATCGCAACAGCTTTTCTGGCGTTTGCAAGCGGTATATGGATGGGTATGTATACTATAAATGCGTCTACCACTTCGCCTGCCTTCATATAGTATCCGGATGTTGTGCCGTATCTTTCTATTACTTCTTTTGGAGCCGCTGCAGGGTCTCCATGACAGTAAAGACAGCTTTCCTTAACAGGGCTGCCGGCGCGGGCAATAACATAGTAATCGTAGCCTTCCTTTGATATAAAACCTTTCCATTCCTTGATATCTTTCTTTGTTCTGAAGGCGTTAATTATACCTCTTTCAAACTCGTCGGCATTATTTTTTAAGTTCGTCGGGTTTACAGAAGCATTTTTAAAGATATAATCCGGGAATCCCTGCAGTATTCTCCTTGCAGTGCTCCCGGCAGCATAAGACCTGGACATGCCTTCCAGTATAAACTTGTGCGGCAGTTCTTTCTTAAGGACAGGTCTCAGTTCTTCCTCCACATACTGCTTTACCGCATCTATGGCAGCAATATATAGCCTGCTCGCCTGATAGGCATGATTAATTGCATTCTGCCGCAGGACAAAGTATGTGATAGTAGAGATTACGGGAAGAGAGATGATATAAATAAGAATCAGCAGGAGACTGAATTGTCTTTTATGGTCCAGGCTTCTAAGTTTATAAATATTCATTTAGCGCCCCTGTAT
>JACPZK010000007.1:2500-16145 GCA_016195565.1 Nitrospirota bacterium
CTGTCTCGGCGAGGGGCTCGGCGAACTTGAGATACCGGTGAAGACGCCGGTTACCCGCAACTAGACGGAAAGACCCTGTGCACCTTTACTATAGCTTGACAGTGAGCTTTGGTGATATATGTGTAGGATAGGTGGGAGGCTTTGAGGCGTGGGCGCTAGTTCACGCTGAGCCGTCCTTGAAATACCACCCTTATCTTACTGGGGCTCTAACCTGTCCCCGTGATCCGGGGAAGGGACACTGTCTGGTTGGTAGTTTGACTGGGGCGGTCGCCTCCTAAAGAGTAACGGAGGCGTCCAAAGGTCTCCTCAGGCTGGACGGAAACCAGCCGTCGAGTGCAAAGGCATAAGGAGGCTTGACTGCGAGGCAAACAAGCCGAGCAGGTACGAAAGTAGGGCTTAGTGATCCGGTGGTTCTGAGTGGAAGGGCCATCGCTCAACGGATAAAAGGTACGCCGGGGATAACAGGCTTATCGCGTCCAAGAGTTCACATCGACGACGCGGTTTGGCACCTCGATGTCGACTCATCGCATCCTGGGGCTGAAGTAGGTCCCAAGGGTTCGGCTGTTCGCCGATTAAAGCGGTACGAGAGTTGGGTTCAGAACGTCGTGAGACAGTTCGGTCCCTATCTGTTGTGGGCGGAGGAGACTTGAGGGGAGCTGTCCTTAGTACGAGAGGACCGGGATGGACAGACCTCTAGTGTTCCGGTTGTCATGCCAATGGCAATGCCGGGTAGCTATGTCAGGAAGGGATAAACGCTGAAGGCATCTAAGTGTGAAGCCCACCCCAAGATTAGGTCTCCCGTGGAGTAATCCACCTAAAGGTCTGTGGTAGACCACCACTTTGATAGGCTGGAAGTGTAAGTGCAGTAATGCATTCAGCTGACCAGTACTAATAGGCCGTGAGGCTTGACCCTTATTTTTAATTTCTTTCTGTTGTCAAAGTTAGGGATAGAAACTATTGTACTAAATAGTTTCTATCCCCCCTTGTCAAATTCTTTTAAAAGAGTACAATTTAAGCAAGACCAGTTTAAAAAATCAGAGAGATATGAAATAGAGCAGGTGCCTAAAAACACGCGTTCTGTTTCAGATATCCTGATATATGTGACAAGAAGATGAGAGAAAGAGATATATTTGAAGAAATACTTGAAATCGGTAAGAGACGAGGAGTTCTTACCTATGACGAGATAAACGAAGCGCTTCCTTCCGAATTTTTTTCCCCGGATGAGTTAGAAGACCTGATGGACCTTCTTCATGATATGGGAGTGAAGGTTGTAGATAACGAAGAAGTTGCCCTGCCTGAAGAGGAAGCAGAAGAAGAGGTCGAAGAATACGAAAAAACAGAAGATCTTGTCCAAGCTTATTTTCATTCCATGGGTGATATATCAATACTTACCCGGTACGAAGAAACCGAGCTTGCCAAAAAACTTGAAGAGGGCAAAGAAATAATAAAGGCAATAGTGTCCTCGCTGCCGATTTATAAAAACGGCGAGATACTGCCCGAAGAGGAAGAAGAGCCTATTCCAGAGGAGGAAAGGGCAGACGAATTGCTCTTGAGAACTATCAACAGGCTGGAAGAGCTGATGAGGCAGATCGCTGTAATCGATAACAAACTCCCCAAGGGCAGTTTGTTAAGGGAACTAAAGAAGACAATCAGTGAAAAGAAGAAAAAAGGGATAAACACAAAAAAGCTTGAGGCAACCGCAAAAGATGTGCAGATGGAATATAGAAAAATAGAAGCAGAAATAGGAATAAAGGCAGATGAATTTAAAGATATGTGGAGCCGCATATCAAAGGCAAAAGCGCTCATGCTTGAAGCAAAAAACGAGCTCATTACGCGCAATCTCAGGTTGGTTGTTAACATAGCCAAAAATTATGTCGGCAGAGGCCTTCCGCTGCTTGACCTCATACAGGAAGGCAATATCGGCCTTATGAAGGCTGTTGATAAATTTAAATACGAAAAAGGCTTCAAGTTCAGCACATATGCTACATGGTGGATAAGACAGGCGATAACAAGGGCGCTTATTGACCAGACAAAGACCATAAGAGTGCCTGTTCACATGATGGAATTTTATAACAGAGTTACAAAAGCCTCAAGAGAACTTACGCAGCAGCTTGGAAGAGAACCTACCAATGAGGAGATTGCCAAGAAACTTACAGTGCCGACGAGGAAGGTTGAAGAAGTCTTCAGGGCGATACAGGATCCTATTGCTCTCCAAACGCCTGTCGGAGATGAAGATACAGAACTCGAAGATTTTATTGGAGATAAAAACAGCCCGTCTCCTTACTCTGATGCTGAAAGGAATGAAATATCCGAGCAGATGCAGCAGATACTGAAAACCCTTACTCCAAAGGAAGAAAGAGTCATCAGGATGAGGTTCGGGATTGGAGCAGACAGGGATCATACACTTGAAGAAGTCGGCAGGCATCTGTCAATAACAAGAGAAAGAGTCCGCCAGATAGAGGCAAAGGCATTGAGAAAACTCAAACATCCAAGCAGGCTTAAAGCGCTTAAGACCTTATCAACATAATTTAATTTTTACTTCACGCCGCTTATTTCATCGCCGACTCTGACTGCGGATTCGCTTCGCTTCACAATAGCAGTTGCCGTCGTAGGCTTTAGATTAATAATCTGAATGATCCCGCTTGTTCTTGATTTGTTGTATTTGTCCACAGACCTTGTTTTCAGTATATCGCCGAGTTCGAGTCCGTCATTCTTGCCTTTATCTATAAACAGTATGTCATAGGAGCCGCTAATGAGTTTCATGTAGTGAGATGCTATTACAAAGCCGCTGACATCAGGCTTTCTCGGCGCATCTATTTCTATTATCGGTTCAACTTCGTGGAATGTATCAAGCAGGTCTCCTACACGTATGTCACCGTAAGCCCTTGTGATTTTTGCCTTTGTAAAGCTGTTTTCTTTCCCTGTTATCTCTGCGATGCCAACCACGGCAATAAGAGAGCCTATTTTCTTGTCGGTTTTCGGATGCTTTACAAGGGCGGTTGGGCGTATGATATAGAATCTCTCGCCTGTATTTGAATCAGAATCTGTTTTTACGTATAGGAAGTCATTATCGCCAAAAAGCGTTTTTCCGGAAGGGGATCCCGTTACTTTCCCGACGCTCTTTATTTCTTTTGCGATATAATCTGTAATATACCCGCTTGATAGTATCAGATTCTCATCGGCAAGATAATTTTTCTTGACAGGTTCTATTTTAGTTTCAACAGGTTTCAGTTGTTCTTCTTTTTTCGGAGTTGCCGCTCCTGTCTCTGTCACTGCAGATGCTTTTTCTGTAGCGGCTTCTTCTGCCTGCTCTTTTTGAATCAGTCTGAGCGGGATTTTTATCATCTGACTGGGGAATATCCTGTCAGGATTTTTAATGTCGGGGTTCTCCTTCCATATCTTCGGCCAGAGAAAAGGGTCCCGTATTTCTTTAGAAGAGATGTCCCAGAGAGTGTCTCCTTTCAACACCTGATATTCCTTGTATTCCGTATCCTGACCGGATGAGGTTAGGAAAGAAAATGCGATAACCATGAACGCCAACATGCCTATGAGACTTATTTTTTTGATCATCTTCGTCTCCTTTTAAGCTTAAAGTAATATGCTTTATATATTATATTACAATTTAAAGATTTGTCTATAGTTTTTGGTGAGGGATTTTCGGGTTCCGAAAAGTTTAAGGCATTGGTTTTACAACAATAACCCTAATCCCCGTTTTTCATATGCCTGATCCAAATGCCGAAAACAGGGTCAACTATCCGATATGTTTTGTCCTTTACTTCAATATAATCAAGGGCAATCAATTTTTTAATAGCACCTTGAACTCCACCTATAGAGCCTAAATTAAATTTAGACATATACTCAGCAGAAAAGAGACTTTCCGTCGGTTGCTCGGCTAAGGCGGAAATAAGTTTTATCTGCTGAAGCGAAAGGGACTGAATAAGCGCTTCATAGACAGGTCTTTCTTCCTCAACAGCCTTCCTAAATCCTCTGGCATAGTCATCATCCTTTATCTGCTTGCCGCTGATTTCAAAAATAGAGTATGGTATCCTCTGAATGTAGTAGGGGTAACCATTCACCGTTTCAACGATTTTTTTGGCAAGTTCCTCAGAACAAACCTTTCCTCCAACTTTAAACTGCTGGGTTATAAATCCCACAGCTTCTTCATCAGGCAGCGGGGTTAAGGGATAATTTATTGCGCTCCTGTAAAAAGGCCTCTTTTTTTCGTTAAACATATCGTTCAGAATTCTTCTTCTGCTCCCTACGAAGAAATAAGAGGCATTTGCATGCGTCTGTATGTGGCTCCTCATTATCCCCTCAATCTGTAACGCCTCCTGCAACTCAACGATCTCCTGAAATTCACCAAACACTATATGACAACCCTTCTCATAATCATTAATGAACCTGCCAACAGCAGAAAGGGTATCTTCAAGAAGGTCTATTCCTTTTTTCTTTGAAGTCGGTTCAACAGTTAAAGAGATGCCATATTCAGGGTCCGGACGTAAAACAGGCCGCCATGCAGTTATTATCTTTACAACTTTTTTAAATAAAGGTTCATTTTTCTGGCTGAACGCATAAACACGGGAAACTAACCTTGCCGTCATATCTTCAATCGAATCGACCCCAAAGAAATCGATATAAATAGCGGCAGAGCCCTGCTTGGCTAATTTATTTTGCACTCGCTTTACCAGTGATGTCTTGCCGTATCTCCTTGGAGAAATCAGAACTACATTGGCTTTGTTTCGAGCGTGGGAAGTAAGTTCTTTCATTTCATGCTGACGGTTACAGAAAGGAGCGGAGAGAGGAAGCTCTCTAAAATAGAACGGATTTTGCATATGTACCTCCCCATTACTGATTCATAGTTACTATAAGATAATAACTATTATATCATAAAGCAAAACTGTGATAAAATTCAAACAGGTTAGTTACGCGTTATTTAAAACGCATATGCTCTCTTTTATGTCTGCCCTCTTTAACGCTTTCTTTATTGCCTGCTCTATGCGCACATCACCTGTGAAGTCGCAAACAAGAGCGTTTTGCTACCGCAAATTTCTCCCTATAACTCGCACACGCGGCCTTGCCGGTAGCGGTGCTGATTTCATTCTGGAACAGTTAGGGTGTTCCAGAAAAGATTATAGGTTACGATTTTTTACTCCGGCTTCCCTGTCATCACAAATGCGCCCCAGTAAAATGGATTCTGTTTCTTCATCATCATGTTCAGTTTTGCCTGCCTCAATGCCTCTGCCTTTGTCCTGCCTTCTGACATCAGTGTGTAAAAATCTGTCATAAGTTCTGTTGTTTCTGCGCTTGGAACGCTCCATAAACTCATTACCAATGTCTTTGCGCCTGAAAGTATGAAAGCTCTCTTTAAACCAAACACGCCTTCTCCGTTTTTCACATCTCCAACGCCAGTCTCACACGCAGACAGCACCACAAGGTCTGTTCCCTTCAAGTTCAGTCCGAGTATTTTTTCTGCGCTCATTATGCCGTCGTCCCTTCCGGCTTTGAGCGAGGCATTTACTCCTGAAAACACTATCCCGGAACGGAGCATCGGATTTTCAATATTGATCGTCTCGTCTTTTGCCATAAAGTCTTCTTTCAGTTTTATGGTGATTCCTCTCGTCTCACTGCTCCCTTTGAGTTCTTCGTCATTAAGGAAATATCCGTGAGTTGCAAGATGGAGTATTTTAGGCGTCTCTGCGGAGAATATCATTTCTTCAATTGCTTTTGTGTTCTGATAGTTCTTTACCTTAATTTTCTTTTTGTGAGTCAAGACCTTCTCTATGGTGTCTGCCTCCTGTTTTGTATCAGGAAGCCTGTCAAAGCTTATATTCAAGACATCTTTTGATAATCCTCCCCTTATCGTCTTCGCCACCTTCATTTCCTTTGTCATTTTATCCCGTTCCATTAATCCCATGTCATAGTCAGGGTCTGCGATGATAAGGGCGTCGCCTTTTGCGATGTTTGTATCGGTAAATCTGACTATATCCCTTCCTGCTGATATGTAGCTGATTGTATATTCTTCCATAAGGTATTTATTTGAAGGTGTTACCAGCGCTTCGAATGGTATCAGGTTGAGATTACCGTCAGGGCTTATAAATAACTGCTTCCTGCCTTTTATATATTTCTCCAACGGTTTAATCGCAATATCATATATGGCACGGGCGGCTTTGTCTAAGGCTGCTTTATCAGGAATTTGGCCTATTGTTTTTATTCTGTTCATCTCCTGAATGTATGCCTTAACATGCTTTTCTATATCTTCGGCGTCTGATATTTCGATTAATTTGACTTCAGGTTCTTTCTGCGGTATCAGGACAAAGGCAAGATATTTTGGTTTATCCCATTTGTTTGTCTTGAAGTCATAAAACTTAATCCTTGCAAAGTCTATGTATGCTGAATCCTTTGGCAATATTTCTGATATGTTTTTTACATCAGCTTTGCCGATTGTTTTTTCAAGGGCAAAATCCTTGCTCAGTCTGCTTAACTCGGCTTCAAGTGTCTCTTTTTGCTTTTGCAATTCGGCAATCCTGTTTCTGTAATCTTCAAAACTCCCCTTATCATCTGGTTTTGATAACTGCATCTTTGCTATTTCCCTGCGGATGTTGGTGAGTTCAGCAAACTTCTTTTTTATCTCAGGGTCGCCGGATTGCATTGCCGCATCCATATATCTTCCCTGCGCCTCTGCAACTGCACCTTTCCACTTGAGCCATGCATTAAATGTATCGGTTATTGCTTGAGAGGATGATTGCATGTATTTAACTGTATGGGTCATAAAGGCATGGATAGAGCCTTCCTTCTGATTCATATAGCTAATTTTCTGTTTTTCATTAAAGAGCAAAAATACATTCTCTCTCATTAAGTCATCTATAGAAATACCTCTTTTAAAAAGATTTTGGCTTTCAGGATGTCTCTCTGTTGCGGCATAAAGAAACGCCAGATTTTTAAGAATTAGTGCTACAGCAGGATGTTTTTCCCCATATGCCTTCTCTCTTATCTCAAGTGCCCTTTTATACAATGGCTCGGCCTCTGCATGCCTGCCGGTGACCCTGTAAAGCTCTGCCAGAGTATCTATGATTATTGCTGTAGCAAGATGTTCCCTGCCAAGTGCTTTTTCCATTATCTCAAGTGCCCTTTTATGCAATGGCTCGGCGTCTGCATACCTGCCGGTGGATTCATAAAGCACTGCCAGCTTGTTAAGACTTGCTGCTACAGAAAAATGGTCTTTACCAAGTGCTTTCTCAACTATCGCAAGTGACCTTTTAAATAATGGCTCGGCCTCTGCATACCTGCCGGTGACTCTGTAAAGCTCTGCCAGCATGCGAAGAACTATTGCAGTATCAGGATGTTCACTGCCACGGATTTTCTCTCTTATCTCAAGTGCCCTTTTATACAATGGCTCTGCCTCCGAATATCTGCCAATGACTTTGTAAAGTCCTGCCAGATTATTAAGGCTTGTTGCCACATTAGGATGGTCTTTGCCGAGTGCTTTTTCAACTATCGTAAGAACTTGCTGTGCATAAGGAATTGCCTCACTGTATTTTCCCTCCCCATACAGTTCTTTTGCTTTCTGATTGAGTCTTTTGACTTCATCAAGAGCCTGCTCTTGCCCTATTACTGCCTGAGAGAATATTAGAGATAAAGACAGAGCTAATATAGCCAAAACGCCTATAGTTCTCCCTTTTTTCATCTAATTGTATCCCTCAGCCCCTGTGGCACTCGTTCATCTTAGAAGCTTCTTTATTCAATCCCAAATTCTGTCTCAGAAATTTCTGTCGTTCGCATATTTCCGTTATAAACCTTGTAAAGAGTCATAGAAATATTACTGTATCGAATACCGTCTTCCAGATGGATTTCCTTAAGTTGAAAAGATTCTGATTTTAATAAAGAACCTGCTTCGATATCTCTGTAACGCACATCGTAATTGCCAGATCTAACATTATTCATTGTAAATTTATCTCTTGGGGCTATATAGATAAGCCTTACAGCTAACAGCTGTTTACCATCAAGAAAAACAAGCTTCACAAATACATCTGAATCGTTCTGAGAATTATCAATTGTAACGGTAGACAATCCATTTGTATTAAATCTCTTATAGCCTTTAATGTACCCAGATTTATTAGGCCATGGTTGTCCATTTGGCGCAGTAGCTGGGCGAATATATCTAAAAGTAATTGGCGTATTATTTGTCACATGTCGTGTTGCAGGCTGGAAGTTATCCTTTTGTCTCGCAATATGTTTATTAGGTGTGCTCGAATTGGTTGCATATACCAAAATAAATAGGATGGGAATTAAATACCATCCCCAAGATTTAGATATGTGTTTAGACAAATCAAATTTTGCACCGGCATTTGGTGAAACAGGCGGAGAGGGTGAACGATGTGGGGGTGGAGAAGTCGAGTTGACATTAGTTTTAAAGTTCTCTCTCTCAGCTTCTATCTTTGCAATCCGTTCATCATAGTCCTTTCTTTTTATGGGGTCAGATAAAATTTCATAAGCAGCATTGAGAATGCCCATGATTCTATGTGCCTCTTGCGTTTTTGGGTTTATATCGGGATGATATTTTTGCGATAACGTTCTATAAGCTGCGCGTATAACTTCCTGCGGAGCATTTCTTGCTACTTTAAGATTATCGTAATGAGTGCGAATCTTGCCCATTTAATTTCCGTAGCTTCTAACATTATCTTTTATGCCGCATGCGTCTTTTCGTGATACTTTAGGGAAAAACTGCGGGCTGAGTCAAGAGAAATTATTATCCTCAGATGTTGAATATCCCCTCTTTACCCTATCTGCGGTAACACTGATTTTTAATCAATTCGACAGAATCACTTAATGGCTTTTGTATTTATCAAAACTTCGTCGGCCACTTCCGGGCCGCATGAAGTACGCGAAGGATTTCTATGGTATTGTTCTTTACGCGGTATGGGATGATATAGGGAAGCCCTGAAATAACCAACTCACGCGTTCCTTCCACTCTTCCTGTGCGGCCCATAGCCGGGTGCTTTGCGAGTTGCTCTATGTGACTTAAGATGCTTCTCGCCACATCTTGTGCGGCATGAGAGTTATCATTTTCAATATATTTTCTAAGTTCTATAATATCTAAAAGAGCATCCTTAAACCATCTTATTCTCATTCCGGTGGTTTCTTTTCCTTATTAGTTCCCCATGTGTCAAGCCATGCAGCTACTTCTTCATGCTCTATAAACTTCGCCCCCGAACGGTCAGCCGTTTCTACTGCTCTTTTAATCTCTTGAACCTGCCATTCATTGATCTCCAGAAATCCCTTTACAGCATTACTTACAAGAAATGATTTTGACCGGGCTGTTGCCTTGGCAAGCCTGTCAAGGCGCTTCTTTGTCTGATCATCGAGTCTTACTGTTAAAGTGGCGCTCATAGTTCCACCCCCCTTTAGCACATAATAACACAATGTGTTCATCTTTCCAATAAATAAATTTCACTCGCCTACACACGTGAATATTTTTTGTCTGTCTATCGGCAAGAGGCTGAAAAGCGACTTATTCGGCGCCGAATAATAGCCGTTAGTAACAGTGAGTAATGGTTAGTAATCAAAGGACGCATAAGACTCAGGATATGTTGAAGCGTTTATTACCTGTGAGAAATCCGCAGCAGCAAGACACTCTTGTTTTTACGATTTGCAGGTGTTATACGTTTTTTTATACCATTGATTTTGAATCAATTCGACAGAATTACTTAATAGCTTTTATATATTTTCCCCAATACCGATACATCTGAATTTCATGTATTCCCATTTCCTTTGCAATCTGAACTTTATTGAGGTTTTTATTCAGAAGTTTCCGGAATTTCTCAGGATTGAACTTTATCCACGCTCTTGCCTTTCCTTTGCGCTTCACTCCTTTTCTTCGCAAGGGAAAGTATAATCCTGCAATAGTTTTGTATGGCAATTTCAATTCTTTGATTATGTCCTTGAGGCCTTTGAGGCTCAGATATAGTGATTCGGCTTTTAAAAACTGTTTTTTTGTCAGAAGGCCGTAGGGCTTCCTATTAGGACTTTTGATATTGTAGAGGGTTCGGATATGCCCACATACCCGTGTGAACACCCTATCTTCCTCGCTATCTGACTGTTATTCTTTTTTGCAAGCAGCTTCCTGATTTGTTTCTTAAGTTTTGTCTGTCGCAAAACACCCTCCTATCTCGCTGGCAGTTCCAAGGAATACTGTAACTATACAAGAGATAGTATAACTGACACAACCTGCCCTGCACTATAATCCTTACATATAGAGATTCTGATTGTTTAGTTAAGGAAGAGCTTTTCAGTAAAAAGTAATGTGATGTTTCTTTTTTTATGCTTCCTCTGATATACTATCTTTTCCTACGGTGAAGATTTTGAGCAGGGAATGCGGTTGCTCTCTCATGCAGTTCAGGGGTCACTCAGGGAAAATATAACAGGGTTGAGAGCAGTTGACAAAAGATATTTTCTCTGGTATGCTTTCAAAGTTTTCCCGTGGAATCTGTGTTTCGTGAAAAATACGATACGGAGGCAATGTGCCGACAATAGCTCAATTAGTAAAACATGGTAGAAAGAGTCTGGAAAGGACAACGAAAAGTCCTGCGCTCAAGATGTGTCCTCAGAAAAGAGGAGTCTGTGTCAGGGTATATACAACCACGCCCAAGAAGCCTAACTCTGCTCTAAGAAAAGTGGCGAGGGTAAGGCTGACTAATGGGATGGAGATTACAGCTTATATCCCCGGAGTCGGTCACAATCTTCAGGAACATTCTATAGTGATGATTAGAGGCGGAAGAGTTAAGGATCTCCCCGGTGTTGGATACCACATAATCAGAGGAACGCTTGACTCTATGGGCGTTGCTGACAGAAGACAGGGAAGATCCAAATACGGGGCCAAAAGGCCCAAATAACGGAGCGGATAGATGCCAAGAAGAAGAGTTGCAGAAAAGCGTGAGATTTTACCGGACCCAAAGTATGGCAGCAAGGTTGTCAGCAAGTTTATCAATGTGCTGATGGAAGACGGTAAAAAAGCAACAGCTGAAAGAATATGCTATGGGGCATTTGAAATTATCAAGGAAAAAACCAATAATGATCCGCTTAAGCTTTTTAAGACTGCGCTGGAAAATGTTAAACCGGTGCTGGAGGTTAAACCCCGGAGGGTTGGCGGCGCAACATATCAGGTGCCTGTGGAAATAAGGCCCCAGAGGCGCATGGCACTGGCATTTAGATGGCTGATAAGTTATTCCCGTGTAAGGGCGGAAAAGACAATGAGGGAACGGCTTGCGGGCGAGCTGCTTGATGCATCTAATAACACAGGGACGTCTATAAAGAAGAAGGAAGATGTCCATAGAATGGCAGATGCTAATAAGGCATTTGCCCATTATAGATGGTAGAGAGAGCAGAGGAGAAAGATTTTGTCAAGTTTTCTGTTAGAAAAGACACGCAATATTGGAATCATGGCACATATAGATGCAGGAAAGACTACGACCACAGAGCGTATTCTCTACTACACAGGCGTCACGTATAAAATAGGTGAGGTACATGAAGGCACTGCAGTCATGGACTGGATGGTTCAGGAGCAGGAAAGAGGCATAACAATTACCTCTGCCGCTACCACATGTTTCTGGAAAGACCACAGGATTAACATTATAGATACGCCAGGGCATGTCGATTTTACCATTGAGGTTGAAAGATCTTTAAGAGTTCTTGACGGCGCCGTGGCTGTTTTTGATTCTGTGGCGGGTGTTGAGCCTCAGTCAGAAACCGTCTGGCGGCAGGCTGATAAATACAAGGTGCCACGAATAGCATTTATGAATAAAATGGACAGAGCAGGAGCAGATTTTTTTATGAGTGTTCAAAGCATGGTGGACAGGCTTGGAGCTAATCCGGTGCCTATACAGATACCTATAGGCGCTGAAGAAAAATTCAGGGGGCCTATAGACCTTGTGGAAATGAAGGCAGTATTTTTTGACGATGAGACTATCGGCGCAAAATATGTGGAGGGCGCTATCCCTGACGATATGATGCCGGCAGCCAGGCAATACAGGGAGAAGATGCTTGAGGCACTATCAGATGTTGATGAAAATATTATGGAAAAATTCCTTGGCGGCAACGAGATAAGCGCAGAAGAGATAAAGACAGCATTAAGGAAAGGCACCATGCAGATGAAACTGACGCCTGTAATATGCGGCACTGCATTTAAGAACAAAGGTGTCCAGCTTTTGCTTGATAGTATTGTAGATTATCTTCCGTCTCCCCTTGATGTTCCTCCGGTATCAGGGACAAAGCCCGGTAATGGTTCTGAGGTAATAAGAAAGGCAGATGTAAATGAACCATTCTCAGCGCTTGCTTTTAAAGTGATGACTGACCCGTATGTAGGACAGCTTACATTTGTAAGGGCATATTCCGGCGTGCTTTCTGCGGGTTCATATATTTACAACTCTACAAAGGATACAAGAGAGAGGGTTGGAAGGATTTTAAAAATGCATGCTAACAAGCGTGAGGAGATAAAAGAGGTTGCCGCAGGAGATATAGCCGCAATAGTCGGCCTGAAGAATACACTTACCGGCGATACTTTATGCGATGAAAAGTCACCTGTAATACTTGAATCCATGGAATTTCCTGATCCTGTCATATCGGTTGCGATTGAACCGAAGACAAAGGCTGACCACGAAAAACTATATGAGGCGATGGGAAAGCTTACTCAGGAAGACCCTTCATTTAAGGTTTCATACAATGAGGAGACAGGCCAGACAATAATATCGGGAATGGGCGAACTTCATCTTGAAATAATCGTTGACAGGCTTTTAAGGGAATTTAAGGTTGAGGCTAATGTTGGCAAGCCGCAAGTCGCTTACAGAGAGACAATCAGGATCTCGTCAAAGGCAGAAGGGAAATTTATAAGGCAGAGCGGTGGACGCGGACAATACGGCCATGTATACTTAGAGATCGAACCTGTTCATGGCAAGGGTTTTGAGTTTGTGAACAAGATTGTAGGCGGTACAATACCGAGAGAATATATCCCGGCTGTTGAAAAAGGCATAAGAGAGGCTATGGACTCAGGGGTTCTTGCCGGATATCCTGTTGTTGATATTAAAGTAACGCTCTATGACGGTTCATATCATGAGGTGGACTCCTCTGAAATGGCATTTAAGATTGCGGGTTCTATCGGTTTCAAAGAGGCTGTCAAAAAAGCAAAGCCTGTTTTGCTTGAACCGATGATGAGCATAGAAGTGGTTACTCCTGAGAATTATATGGGTGATGTAATAGGAGACCTTAGCTCAAGGAGAGGAAAGATACAGCAAATGGAGAAAAGGGGTAATGCGCAGGCAATAAAAGCTCAGGTCCCGCTCTCAGGGATGTTCGGTTATGCTACTGACCTCAGGTCCAAGACGCAGGGAAGGGCAAACTATACAATGCAGTTTTCACATTACGAAGAGGTGCCCAAGGCCATAGCTGAGGCCATCGTAGCAAAGGTTAAAGGTTAAGGGTGAATAAATTGACTAATATTTTTATAAGTATAAGCAGGAGGCAATAATGGCGAAGGCAAAATTTGAGAGGACGAAGCCGCATTGCAACGTAGGGACGATAGGGCACGTAGACCACGGCAAGACCACACTGACGGCAGCAATAACCAAAGTGCTGTCATTCAAGGGACAGGCGCAGT
>JACPZK010000008.1 GCA_016195565.1 Nitrospirota bacterium
CCTACAGGATAAAATACAATACCTATAGGCCGCATGAGGCGCTGGGATATGATATCCCGGCTAATTATTATAAACTTGAAAATCTGGTGGGACTAACTTTAAACTCGAAATAGTTGTTCCGAAAAAGTCGAGCAGGACAATGTCTCCATTGAACTTATAAGAAGTTACGTGTCTTACAACAAATTAAAACGTGATCATGAGTTGGCTTATATAATTGATGCAAAGGAAAAGTTAGAATAAAAATTAAAATAGGATTGGCGTACGTTTTTTCACATTCTGACGTTCCAACTTCTCGATAACTCGTCTCACGCAAGATTGCAGGCTTCTATACGTAATGCACATGTGTGCTGTATCAGCATATTCTGTGTGTTTCATCAGCGGTGACAATTTCCCCATATTTTACGACCTTTCGCTTTTAGTCCATATTACCGCAAAAAGCCAAGTATTGTATATAGCTTTCCATTGATTTAAAAGATTTTTTTCTTTTTTATTTGCGCAACGTTATGCTATATTCTAGTCATAAAACCAGAAAATACCAGCTTGGTAAGGGGATGGCCATATGAGCGCTGAAAAAGAACTTCTTGAGTTAAGATCCTTTTGGGCCTCAATTACTATCCCAATCGTGATCTCTTCTGGTCTCGGGTGCGTAATCCGTACCCAAACGCCACTTCAATGGGATTTTTCGTGGATCGGGACAAATCTCTTTCTCGATATCTTCAAGGTCCCTCTTGGTATCCTTGCGCTGATATTCCCCTCAGTCGCATTAGTAGCTTCAAATCATCGGTCACGGCAGTCGGCCAGACTAATATCCCTTCAGAACTCGCAGAACATCTTCGTTAATCATTACACTCACATGGACAAGTTCGAGGAACACTGTAGAGAACTTGAGACCTTTAAGAAATCTTTCTTATCAGCTCACAATCCGAGAATCTTTCATTCGGTCATATATCCAAGGTCTAAGGATGGTGACTACTCCCTCAACTCAGAGTTTCTCTCCAAATTTGGCAAGAAAAACGGTGAATTGATGTTCCGGGCAGTTGACATCAGAAACAGATTTACGGAAGGGAAAATCACTAGGGATCAGGCCAGAACAATGGTTTCTGAATTTATTATCGAGGCTTTAAAGCTTGTGCTATTTGTTGATGGTCAGTTTCGTATACCCCTCGATAACATTAGAATGTTTTCTGACCTAATGGAGGTTGTTGTCTCTCTTTCGGAACTTGTTCAAGCTTTCACCGAGTTTGATGGCAGTTCACAATATCGTTTTGAGGTAGGCTACCTCCGTTATTTCGGTTCAGCGGCGTTAGGAATTTGCGAGTACACAGATATTGCCCTCAAGAGTTATAAGGACCGCTTTGATATCAAAGCTCCTGGTGCCGCCGAACTATACCACTTATTCGGGACAAGTAAGGAGGAAGGTCCAGATGTGGGGCAAGATGGGGGCGTCCATAACTAAACAATTAACTTCCGGATAATATCGGAAGAACAGGTGCGGGAAAGAAACTAAAAGGGCAAGAATGCGGACGTCTTACATCCTCCGCTGTTTTTTGTGTTAATTACCAATTGAAACAATCAGCCATGCCGTCTTCTTAAAAATGCGAAGTTCTGTGAGAAATCCTCTCTGACCCAGTGTGCTTATATTATGGAAGCATAAATTGTCAAAAAAATGGTGGCGGTGCAGGGAATCGAACCCCGGACACTGCGGATATGAGCCGCATGCTCTAACCAACTGAGCTACACCGCCTCACAAACAGCTAATAGCTGATAGCTGTCAGCTTGAGAGCTAATAATTATAACAGAAGCCACGCTTTTAATAAAAGAGTTCAAATCTCCTTGTCCTTATGTTTATGAGGATGCCGGCTGCAATGAAGTTTGAGAGAAGCGCTGTGCCGCCGTAGCTCATAAAAGGTAGGGGAATGCCGACTACAGGCATAATGCCGAGAGTCATGCCTACATTTATAAAGAAGTAGGTTGAGAACATGGCTGTTATTCCGGCAGCGAGGAGCCTGCCGAATTCATCTTTTGCCTTTAATGCAGTATCGAGTCCCCTCAGGATTAAGGCGAGGTAGATAAGCAGAAGGGAAATGCTTCCAACAAGCCCCCATTCCTCTGCGAATACCGCAAAGATAAAATCAGTCTGTTTCTCCGGAAGAAACCTGAACGGCCCTTGCGTTCCCTTCATGTAGCCTTTTCCAAGAATACCGCCTGAGCCTATAGCAACCTTTGACTGGTTTATGTGATAACCGATACCTGCCGGATCTGCCTCAGGCTCCATGAATGCAACAATCCTGTTTTTCTGATAATCTTTCAGTCCTTCCCACATTATGTTGCCGATGAATGGGATTGAGATCACTCCGATTACAATCAGAAGTACGACAACTTTTTTTTGTAATCCTTTCACAATGCTGAGCGACAAGAACATTATCAAGAGAATAATTGCGGTGCCGAGGTCGGGCTGCTTGAGCAGGATTATCAACGGGATAAACGTGAACGCCAGAAAAATTTTTATAATAGAGGCCAATCCCATTGTACCGCTGAGTTCCAGGAAATGCCGCGCTATGACTATTATGAACATTAGCCTGAATATTTCGGACGGCTGAAAAGAAAGCGGCCCGATGGTCAGCCATCTTTGTGCTCCCATGCCTGTCTTCCCCGCTAAGAGGACCACTAAAAGCAGGACTACGCCTGCCGCATATGCAGGATAAGCAAATCTGCTCATCCAGATATAGTCAAAACTCACGATAAAAAACAGCGCTGTGATTCCAAGCAGCAGCCAGTATATCTGCTTTATGTGATAATTCGGCTGTTCATGAGGAAGCAAGGGGCGTGTGGCGCTATATATTGTCATTATGCCTATAATAGACAGAAGTACTACTATGAAGAAGGTGCCCCAGTCAAAATTTTTAATCAACCGCCTGTTTATTTTTATGTTCAACATAAGTTTAACCATCAGCGCAGCAGAGCAATAGAGCAGCAGTCTTTAGTGCAGAAATCTTTAACTACTGCGCTACTGTGCTACTGAGCTACTGTTCTGTTTATTTTTCAGATACGCTTCTATTGCCAGCTTTGCAATAGGAGCTGCGGCTCCGCCGCCGTGGCCGCCGTGCTCAACAAAAACGCATAGTGCAATCGCG
Source organism: Nitrospirota bacterium (assembly GCA_016195565.1). Lineage (NCBI taxonomy): Bacteria > Pseudomonadati > Nitrospirota > Nitrospirota bacterium. The sequence continues at coordinate 3,135 of JACPZK010000008.1, forward strand.
GGTTTTTCTACAGGCGCAAATGCCACAAACCACGCATGGTCACGAAATTTTTCAGGCAGTTGATGTGAGCTTTTCCTTATGCTTACTACCTGTGCTGTGCCTGTTTTCCCTCCAACGGGCGCAACAGATGATTTTGCCGCTCCGCCTGTCCCGCCGCCTTCATTTACAACACCGTAAAGGCCGTCTCTTACAAGGTCAAAAACCTGAGGTTTTATATTCACACTCGCAACAGGCTGTAACGGCGTCTCTGCTTTAACCATTACAGGCCTGTATATTAAACCTCCATTGGCAACCACGCTCATAAGTTGAGCCATCTGCATTGGGGTGACGGATACATAGCCCTGGCCTATGGCTGCATTGAATGTCTCACCGAGATACCACTGCTGGTTTCTTTTCTCATGCTTCCACTTGGTGTCCGGTATCAGTCCTGAGCGCTCTTTTACCAGTTGCAATCCTGTTTCGCTTCCGAGTCCGAGTTTTCTTGCATACTCTGCAATTTTATCTATTCCGAGACGTTTTCCTGCTTCATAAAAATAAACATCGCATGATTCAACTATAGCTTTGTGCAGAGAAACGGTTCCGTGTCCGCCCTTTTTCCAGCAGCCAAACTGCCACTTCCCGTAGGTTATTCCTCCGGTGCAGGTAACTTTTGTGTCAGGCGTGATTACTCCTTCATTGAGCGCTGCAATAGCCGTGACAATCTTGAATGTTGACCCCGGCGGATACTGGCTCTGGAGCGCCCTGTTAAGCATAGGCACTTTTTTATCCTGAATCAACGCTGTCCACTGACTGTAATTGACGCCGCGCGCAAACAGATTAGGGTCAAAAGACGGCCTGCTCACAAGCCCGAGTATTTCTCCTGTGTCAGGCTTCAAAGCAACCACTGCCCCTGCTCTTCCTGCAAAGGCCTCTTCCGCAGCTTTCTGCAGATTAATGTCTATGCTCAATTTTAAGTCTTCTCCCTTAACAGGAGGGTTTTCCTGCAGAAGTTTTATCTCTCTTCCAAGGGCGTCAATTTCTATAATCCTTTCTCCTGGTATTCCGCGCAGAGTCCTGTCAAATAAAAGCTCTGCGCCCCATTGTCCGATAAATGCCTCCGGCGGCACATCTTTGAATTCCGGATTTTTTGACTGGGAAGGGTTAAGTTTACCGAGATACCCGATGATATGGGCTCCGATATCTCCGTACAGATATTCACGGCTCATGTCAATGTCAATTATCAATCCCGGAAAATCTGAGCGCCTTGCTTCTATCGCCGCTATTTCCTTGAACGTGAGCCCTTCCTTAAGTTTTACAGGTTCAAACGGACTCAGTCCTTTTTTGTTTATTCTGGCATAAATATCACCGGCGTTGATTCCAAGAATATCAGCTAAATACTGTATATTTACCTGTTTTAAATTATCGGGCATGAGTGAAGCGTAAAAATATGGAGAATTTTTTACCAGGGGAGCGCTGTTTCTGTCATATATTATTCCTCTGGGAGCAGGGCTTTTAATTATACGGAGCATGTTCCCCATGGATATTTTTCCGTATTCTTTTCCCTGAAGAACCTGAAGCTGCCACAGCCTGATTGCAAACAGCGCGAATAACCCGATAATGACATAACTTGCCAGCAATATTCTGTCTCTGCTGTTATTGCTCATTTTGAGGCCTCAAGAATATACCGAGTAAAGAATTTATGAGTGCAGCGGTAAATATTATGGACATTGCGCTTGGAATAGAAGTAGGCATATGCTCAAATATTGTTATAGAAAGGAATACAATTATGCCGTTGATGGCAGTCAATAGGGAAATGCCTATTACTCCAAGAACCGGCGTCCACCTGAAAAAACTTCCGCCAGAGGCGGATGACATAAAAGCGGAAAGAAAGCCTACCATGCCTTTCCCTAAGATATTGGGACCTAAAATACCTCCGGAAAGACTGTCGCCTATAAGCCCTATAAATGAACCGAACAGCAGGCCCTTGGCTTCTCCGTTTTTTAGCCCGAAATAATAGGCAATAGCTGCCGCTAAATCAGGCTGTGCGCCAAGAATTGATATTCTGCTCTGAAGCAGGAATGCTGAAAATATTATGATGAGGAGCAAAATAATTTTCTTCATCGTCCTACTATCACGACTTCTTCAAGTTTTGTGCTGTCCTGAAACGGAGTAACCTCTATGTTCTGAAAAAGGCCCGCGCCTTTTTTTGCGATTCCGGTTACAGCGCCGACAGGTATGCCGGGAGGGAAAAGAGAGTCAAGCCCTGAGGTAAGCGCCATTTCGTTTTCTTTTACTTCATATTCGTGAGAGACATATTTCAGCATACAGGTTTTTGAACCTGTTCCGGAGATTATTCCTTCAGTTCTGCTTTCCTGAAGCCTTATTGCCGCCGAGAAATTCACATCATTGAGCAGGAGGACATATGAGTAAGAGTTCAATGCGGAAAAAACCTTGCCTACAAGCCCTTTGCCGGTTATCACTGTCATATCCTTTTCTACGCCGTCATTCAGGCCTTTGTTTATTACAAGCGTGTTGGTCCACTGGTCATTGCCTCTGGAGATAACCCGTGCAGCAGTGACGTATTTCTTTTCTTTTTCTTTCAGCGCCAGCAGTTCTCCGAGTCTTGCATTCTCAAGAATTGCTTCCTTGTATTTATGCCGCTCCATAAGCAGATTATCAAGCTCCAGCTTCAATCTCCTGTTTTCTTCATCGCGCAGTTGTATCTTTTTAAAGGCGCCTTTTATTTTTGAACAGATAGAATTGATGGCGTCATTCGCAATGTTGACAGGGTAGTTTATAAGGCGCAGGGGATTGGAGAATCCCCTGTTAATCTGGTATGTCATCAGAATGAATGACACAATGATAAGAGAAAAAAAAAGCAAAAACCTCTTCTTGGGCATTAATTAATATATATCTTTCTTAGAAGTTCAAAGTCGTCAAGCATCTTCCCGACTCCTCTCACAACTGCAGTCAGGGGGTCATCGGCCACTATTACAGGAAGTCCGGTCTCTTCTCTTATGTAGGCGTCAAGCCCCCTTAGAAGAGCTCCGCCGCCTGCAAGCACGATTCCGTGGTCCACAAGGTCTGCTGCAAGTTCAGGCGGTGTGTTCTCAAGTGTGACTTTTATCGTATCAAGAATTATATTTACAGATTCGCTAATGGCCTCCCGTATTTCATCCTCGTTTATGGTTATGGTTTTCGGAATACCTGATATAAGGTCTCTTCCTTTTATCTCCATTTCACAGGGGCCGTCTCCGTCTGAAGGGTATGCGGACCCTATCTCTATCTTTATCTGTTCTGCGGTCCTCTCGCCTATCATAAGGTTGTAACGCCGCTTCATATAGGCAATAAGCGCTTCGTCCATTTTGTCGCCGCCCACTCTCACAGCCTTGCTATAGACAACGCCGTTAAGAGAGATAACTGCGATGTCAGTGGTGCCTCCTCCGATATCAACAATCATATTCCCTGACGGCTCACCTACAGGCAGACCCACACCGACTGCTGCAGCCATAGGCTCTTCGATCAGGTAGACTTCCCGCGCGCCTGAGGCCTGTGCTGCATCTTTTACAGCGCGCTGTTCAACCTGTGTTATGCCTGACGGGACTCCTATGATTATCCTCGGAGATACAAAACTGCGTCTGTTATGCACCTTTGCAATGAAATACTTGAGCATCTCTCCTGTGGCGTCAAAGTCTGCTATAACGCCATCCTTCATGGGCCGTATAGCCATTATATTCACAGGGGTTTTGCCAAGCATTTTTTTTGCTTCAGCGCCGACTGCAATAGGTTTCTTAGTATCCTTCCTTATAACAACGACGGAGGGTTCATCGCATACAATCCCTTTGCCTTTAACAAATACGAGAGTGTTTGCGGTGCCAAGGTCTATGGCAAGATCATTTGAGAATAAACCAAGAATATTGTTTAAGAACATTTCTTCTCTCCTTCTGTATTGTAACTTTTAATTTCTTCTATGACAGTTGTCCTGGCAATCTCATCGCCAAGCCTCATTCCTTCCTTGCTCCCGAGAAGCATTACGAACTCGAACCCCACTACAAGCAGCGTAATAACCCATCCGATTAATGGGATTCTCCATAGCGCTGCGCCGATACACAGCACAAGATTTCTCAATATTGACTCTCTGACTGAACATGCCTTATCGGCTGCAATGGAAACAACCTTTAATCCTGTAAGCTGTTTCCCGAGACTCTTGCCATTAAAAAGCCCGTCGCTGATTAACAGATAAGCAAGTCCGGCAAAAAATCCTGCCCTCGGGATAATCTCTGCCGCAGCAGCGACAATTATAAGGTCAATTGTCTTTGCAACACTTCTGAGAAGCAGGCTTGCTCTTTTGGGTTCTTCCAACATCTTAAATTTTAACAAAAAACAGCGCACATTTCAATTATAATTAACTATAGATGGTTAAGCTTGAGCAGGAACTCAAACATGCGGAAAAAAACAGAATTTCAAAGATGCGGATTTTTTTCGCGCTCCTGTCTGTTTTTTCTGCGGCTGCCGGCATAATTATAGGTTCCATCTACTGGATGCTGTCCGAACTTCCGCAGATAAAGGCGCTTGAAGCATATAAGCCGATAGAATCTTCTCATGTTTATTCCTCCGAAGGAGAACTGCTTGCGGAGTTATATCTTGAAAGAAGGACCTTTATCCCCCATTACAAGATACCGGAGCATGTCAAGAAGGCCTTTGTATCTATTGAGGATATAAGATTTTACAAGCATCATGGAGTTGATGTTACAGGGATTATGCGGGCTCTCTACTATGATGTTAAGGCAGGCAGCATTGTCCAGGGAGGAAGCACGATAACCCAGCAGCTTGCAAAGATGCTTTTTCTTAAGCCTGACAGGAGCATAAAAAGAAAGATCCGGGAGGCAGTCATTTCCATACAGATAGAAAAGCGCTATACAAAAGATGAAATACTCGGCCTGTATCTGAATCAGGCTTATTTCGGAACACGGGCTTATGGCATTGAGGCGGCTTCACAGACATATTTCGGGAAATCAACAGGTGAGCTTAATATAGCTGAAGCGGCGCTCCTTGCGTCTCTGCCCAAAGCTCCGTCGCTGTATTCTCCTTTTAAAAAGCCTGATAAAGCTAAGGAAAGGAGAAGAAAGGTTCTGAAAGAAATGCTGAAGAATAAATTTATAACAGAGGCTCAATTTAAGGAGGCTGACGAGTTTCCCCTGCCTGTGACCCCCAATTTCAGAAAATATAATGCGCCGTATTTCATAGAAGCCATCAGGCAGGAACTTGAGAATAAATACGGAGACGAATTGTACATTTCAGGATACAGGATATATACCACTCTCAGCGCAGGCCTGCAGAAGGCTGCGGAGGACGCGGTTAAAAAGGGGCTTTCCTCTATAGGAAAAAGGGCAGGCCCCGGCGTAGAGGCGGCGCTTGTTGCCATAGACATTAAAACAGGACATGTAAAGGCAATGGTTGGCGGCTCTGATTTTTGGAAAAACCAGTTTAACAGGGCAACTCATGCATTAAGACAGCCCGGCTCTGCATTTAAGCCATTTGTTTATACGGCTGCGATTGAAAAAGGGATGACGTCGCAGGAAAAAATAGATGATTCTCCTATTTTTTTGAAGGGTTCAAAACCCGGGGAACTATGGTCTCCAAAAAATTATGACGGCAATTATCATGGAAGCGTTACACTTAAGACCGCCCTTGCCCAGTCTCTGAACTCCGCTACTGTAAGGCTTGCAGATAAGCTTGGGATAAAAAATGTTGTAGAAGTGGCAAAGAGGCTCGGCATAAAGAGTGAACTTCAACCTTACACATCTCTTGCGATTGGGGCTTCTGATGTTACTTTGCTTGAGATGGTATCAGCATACTCGGCGTTTGCCTCCGGCAAAAGAGTAAAACCTGTTTTGTATGAAAAGATAATTGGCAGGGACGGAAGAATCGTAGAGGAAACAAGGCCAGAAGTAGAAGACCTGCTTTCAGAAAAGGTTGCAGAAGAGATGAAGGTTCTTCTCAGGGCTGTTGTTGAAGAGGGGACTGCACAGAGTGCAAAAGAACTGAAAAGGCCTGTTTACGGCAAGACAGGCACGACAAACAATTATACGGATGCATGGTTCATAGGTTTTGATGACAGGCTTGCAGTTGGCGTCTGGGCCGGAAGGGATAACCACAAGCCAATCGGCAAAAAAGAGGCCGGTTCAAGGGCAGCCCTGCCGATATGGATTGAGTTTATGAAAAAAGCGCCTCCACAAATTCCTCAGGAACAAAGTCCCTGAGGTCGTCAATCCCTTCGCCGATTCCTATAAGCCTGACAGGTATTCCGAGTTCTTTCTTTATCGCAAATACGATTCCGCCTTTTGCCGTGCCGTCAAGCTTTGTGAGCGCAATACCTGTAACGCCGACTGCTTCGTTGAAAATCTGCGTCTGCCTTAGTGCATTCTGTCCTGTGGTTGCATCAACAACAAGCAGCACTTCCTGAGGCGCATGAGGCAGTGATTTCTGTATAACACGTTTAACCTTTTTTAATTCCTCCATCAAAGGACTTTTTGTATGAAGCCTGCCTGCTGTGTCAATGATAACAATGTCAATTTTTTTATGTTTTGCAGACTCTATCGCATCATATGCAACAGCAGCAGGGTCCGAACCGCTCTGGTGTTTGACAATAGAAGAACCTGACCTTTCAGCCCATATCTCAAGCTGTTCTATTGCAGCAGCCCTGAAGGTGTCGGATGCGGCAAATAAAACTGAATGCCCCTCTGACCTGAACCTGCTTGCAAGTTTTCCGATAGTAGTAGTCTTGCCCACGCCGTTAACACCGACTGTAAGTATAACAAACGGCTTCTCACCGAATAGGACAACAGGCGAAGAGGAGCCGAGCAGAGAAATCATTTCCCTCTTTAAAAACTCTTTTGCTGAAATGCTGTCTTTGACCTCGCCTTTTTTAATCTTGTCTTTCAAGGAGTTGACAATTTCTGCCGCGGCATACACTCCGATATCAGATGTTATAAGTATTTCTTCAAGTTCGTTGACAACTTCTTCGTTAATCTTTCCATGCATTAAAACAGATTCAACTTTTTCAATAAACCCTTTTCTTGTTTTTGCAAGCCCTTGTTTCAGCCTGTCAAACAAACCCATCAGCCCTCCCCGGAGTAAAAAGTTAGAAGTTAGAAGTTTTAAGTTGAAAGTTAAATCAATTAACTCTTAACTTTTAACTCTTAATTTTTTTCTCTTGATATAATACACCATGAACTTCTATAAATTCATAATCGCACGCCTTAACGGCAGGGATATTGAGAAAGACTTTGATTATTACCTGAGGCTTGTAAAAAAAGGCATTGCAGGGTTCATTGTTTTCGGAGGAGAACTGAATACAGTCAGGCAGGGCATAAGAGAACTTCAGAAGGAAGCGGACGGCTGTTTAATCATTGCCTCTGACCTGGAACGGGGATTAGGACAGCATATTGAAGGAGGCACGATATTCCCGCCTGCAATGGCAGTGGCATCCGCAGTCAAAAAAGACAGTTCACGGTTCACGGTTCACGGTTCACAGTTAAAACTTTTAAGAAAAATTTTTAAAACTATTGCAATTGAGGCGAGGTATGCTGGTATAAATACAATCTTTGCCCCTGTTCTGGACATAAACACTAATCTAAGAAATCCGATTATCTCAACAAGGGCATTTGGAGAAGACCCTGAGAGCGTATCTTTTTTCGGATGCGAGATGATAAAGATATTTCAGTCTCATGGCATTACTGCCTGCGGCAAACACTTTCCGGGGCACGGCGATACGGAAACAGACTCGCACATAAAACTCCCAAAGATAAAAAAAGATATTAAAGCTCTATCAAAGACAGAGCTTGCGCCATTCAGAACTGCGATTAAAGCAGGCGTAAAGATGATTATGCTCGGTCATCTGAATGTCCCGGCGTTGGACCCGTCAGGCATCCCTGTGTCGCTCTCGCAAAAGGCTGTCAGTTATCTCAGAAACAAACTCGGGTTTAAAGGCATCATAATCACGGATGCTATGAACATGGGAGGCATAGGGAAATATTCGGAGGAAGAGGCGTCTCTTATGGTGCTTAACGCAGGCGTTGATATACTGCTTCACCCGGCTGACCCTGACAGGGTTGCGGCATATCTTGCACAAAAGCTATCGGCAGTCGGCTTTCAGCGCTCAGGAAAAAGCTTATTTCCCCAAAAAATAAAAACTTCTGTTGTTCCTGATTTTGAAAAGAATGGGCGGCTTGCTGAGAAAATTACAAAGATGTCTATAAAAATAGACGGGCAGATAAAACTGATGAAAAATCCATTGCTGATTATTTTGAGTGATGACATGGAGAATAAAAGCAAGACATTAATTGACAGGCTAAAACTCAGGCATCCCAATTTGGAATTTTTAAGATTCAAGGCAGAAAGAAATGTTTCTCTAAATAACATCCCTGAAAACAGAGAATTGATTGTTGCTGTTTTTTCAGGCATCAGGGCATGGAAGGGAGGGACAAGCCCTTGGCTTTTAAAATGTATCACGGAATTAAAAGACAAGACTGAGATATTTATATCTTTTGGCAGTCCATATCTAATTGATAGGGTTGGGAATGATGCAACAAGAATATATGCCTATTGGGATTCTGAGGCAGCGCAGAAGGCAGTGACAGAAGTTATCATGCAGGGGTAACATTTTGGGTAAATATTTACTCAAAAACCAGATATCTAAATATATAACTGACTGATTTTAAATCATTATTTTCAGGCATGGACATTGCTTCTATAGAGAACAATGCAGGGCTCATTCCCGCTTGTCGGGAATCTTATTTTTAAAAGGAGGAACAAGATTATGTTAAAAAACAAGGGAGGCTTCACGCTGATTGAGCTGGTAATGATTATCATTATTCTGGGTATTCTGGCTGCAATAGCATTACCGAGGTATGTAGACCTTCAAAGAGATGCACAAACAGCCGTGGCTACCGCAACTATCGGAGCAGTCAGGTCAACAGCTGTCATTAGATATGCAAATACGAGAACTCCAAGCACATACGCAATGCTCCAATCAGAGACCGACTATGACAGGGCTAACATAACTTTTGGCGGCTCATGCACTGCTGCTACAGCGACGTACACAGGAGGGTCTATCTACAATTTCGACATAAACTCTGCTTATTGTTCTGGCTAAGAGAAGTGAAAAAACTAAAAAAAAGTAGAAGGAGGATTAGGAATGATGTTAAAAAACAAGGGAGGCTTCACGCTGATTGAGCTGGTAATGATTATCATTATTCTGGGTATTCTGGCTGCAGTGGCAGTGCCGAGGTATGTAGACCTTCAAAGAGATGCACAAACAGCCGTGGCTACCGCAACTATCGGAGCAGTCAGGTCAACAGGTCTCATTAGATTTGCAAGCACGAGAACTTCAAGCACATACGCAATGCTCCAATCAGAAACTGACTATGACAGGGCTAACATAACTTTTGGCGGCAACTGCGCTGCTGCTACAGCGACGTACACAGGAGGGTCTATCTACAATTTCAACATAAGCACCACGTACTGCTCAGGATAGAAATTTGAGAAAATGAGCTAAATGACACGATTATATTTCTCAAAAGGGGCAGCAATGCCCCTTTTATTTTTTTTTGTCGGGTTTATATTTATCCTTGTTATTTCTGTCCTTTCAGGATGGATGCTTTGGTGGACGGTTGCAGCATGTCTTGTAATGCTCTTTTTAAAGAAATACGATCAGCCATTTCCGTTTACTCTTTTATCCAGCTCGTTCCTAATCTATGTCTTTATCCTATTTATTAACGGTGTTGTTCTTAACAATGTTTATCACGGCGAGGTTGTATTTAATATTCTTTTTTTTATTCTCCCCTTTATCGTGTTTTCACGTCTGGATGTCTTAACCATTGAGCGATTTTTTAAGGTTGCCGCATTCATATTTACCCTGCTGGTTATATGGGGGCTTATTCAGCATCTTACAGGCTTCTTATATATTGTTGATCAAGGGAGAAGGGCAAGTGCAATTTTTTATACATCCAATACCTTTGCGACAGGGATAAACCTTTTTCTGATTTCATTCGCAGCACTGTATCTTTCAGGCATCAACCAGCGGCTTACTTATTGGCTTGCCATGTTATTTTTTTCAGGGCTTATGGCTACCCAAAGCCGTGGAGGCTATTTAGGGCTGACCTTTGGAATGTTGTTTTTAGCGTTGTTTAGCTTCATCGGACAGGGGCAATTGAAAAGGAGTCATATCCGCTGGGCGCGGCTGGCGCTGGGATTTGCTGTTGTTGTTCTTATTTTCCAGTTTTCCCCTTCATGGAGCGGTGATGACGTGAAGGCAGCAATCATGGAAGGCAACACCTCTAACCGTCTTGAACTTTACACTATCGCATGGCAGGCAATCAAGGACAATCCCTTATGGGGCTACGGCTATTTTAATTTCGGTTATGTTTTCCACCGGTATAAGATACCGCCGTTTCTTGACAAGGCTGCGTTATTTGTACATAACGATTACCTGCAGATATGGCTTGAAACAGGACTGCCGGGTTTTCTGGCATTGCTTACCGTAATTGGTGTCCTTTATCTAAGCCTGTGGAAAAAACGTTCAGATATTAATTCCATGCCAAATCCGGCTTGGCTGGGTGTAATTGGCGCTGCCATGACCTCTCTCTTCAGCCATGCAGCAGTGGATTTTCCGCTGTATATTCCGGCATTGCAGTTCCTGTCAGGCGCCTATCTCGGCACTGCCAACAACCTCTTAAGAGATAGTTCAATCCCAAAAACAAAATTTATTCCTTCCATAAGTTCGTTCATAGAGCGCATGGGCATCAGATTAATTGTGGTAAAAATATTGGCAGCCTTTGTGCTTCTATTCTGGCTGTTGCAGCCGGCGATTGCTCAGTTTGCTTCCAATCAGGGTCTTGAACAGTTAAGCAAAGGGAATGTCAAAATTGCGCTGAAGAAATTCAGGCTGGCTCAGCGGTTAATCCCGGGGAATGCATATTATTACTGGTGCGAAGGGATAATCCTAATGGATCAGGCAGTTGAACTGCAAAACCGTGAATTAGCTGTTCTTGCAGACAATGTCTTTGCAAAAGGAGCAGACGCAAATACGTACTATCCGGATAATTTTCTTGAACGCCTTCGTCTTCACCGTGACCGTCGTGCTCTATTGGAGAAACCTGCTGATCCTGAAACATTATTGCAATGGATGGAACACGTACGGACATGGAATCCGCATATTCTTTCAGTCAAAATAGAATATGCGCGCACTCTGGCTTTTGCCGGCAAAAAAAGGGAAGCTAAACTCTTTGCAAAGCAGTTACAGAGAGAGAATCCGGAATACAAGGCGATAGAGAAATTGATAAATGATCTGGAACAAGGCGTCTATTAAAGCAAATTGAGACTGCTGAAAAACCCTATTCAAATGAGATTGCTTCGCTTCGCTCGCAATGACAAAATAAGCTTTCGTAATCTGTCATTGCGAAGAGACTTATCCTGAAGCAATCTGCTCACTTTTTAGCTGTGAATTACTAATATCATTGATATTTACTTGACACGAATTGACTCACTTGTTATTATATGAACAAATGCGTATCAAAGAGACACAAGGAGCAGTGTAAATTGCAATGTCATTCGTCATTCCCCGATTTAATCGGGGAATCCAGAAGAAAAGGAACTGGATTCTCTGGTCAAGCCAGAGAATGACATTTTCGAAGTGAAATCTTGTGGCGCGTTGTTTTTAGGTATTTAAATTAGGTTTGGGGTTTGATAAGGTTATTATAAGGATAAAATCGGAGGATAAATGGCGCCTGCAGTTAAAGACTACTATGAGATGCTCGGCGTAAACAAAAACGCCTCTCAGGATGAGATAAAGAAGGTGTACAGGAAGCTTGCGCGAAAATATCACCCTGACCTTAATCCCGGCGACAAGACCTCAGAGCATAAATTCAAGGAGATAAACGAAGCATACAGTGTGCTCGGCGATGAAAAAAAGCGGGCTGATTATGACCAGTTCGGCAAATCTCCTTTTGAGGCAGGCGGGCCATGGTTTGAAGGGGCAAGGCCTGATTTCGGCGAGACCTCTGATTTTGGCGGATTCGGGGATGTTTTTTCTGACATCTTTGGAGCAGACAGAAGGTATGGACAATTCGCGAGAAAAGGCGCTGATATGTTCATGGCTATTGAGCTCTCTTTGGAAGATGCATTCACAGGCGTTACGCGTTCTGTTGCCATTACAAGAGAAACCCTGTGCAGGATATGTAATGGAGCAGGCGCTGAGTCCTATCAAACATGCGATAGATGCAAAGGAAGCGGGAAGCTTCAAACATCAAAAGGTTTTTTCAGGATGTCCCAGACATGCACATCATGCGGAGGAAGCGGAAAGAAGATTACGAAAACTTGCAGGGCGTGTAACGGCAGGGGAAAAACACTTCAGACAGATACAATAAAGGTAAAGATACCTGCGGGCGCTGATACAGGCTCGATAGTGAAGCTTAAAGGCATGGGGGGCGTTGGCGAGGCAGGCGGCCCTCCGGGAGATTTGCGTATAGAGGTGACTGTAAGGCCGCATCCTGTATTTACGCGAAAGGAAAACGACATTTATGTGGATTTGCCAATCACATTTGGCGAGGCAGCGCTCGGCGCAAAGATTGAAGTCCCTACAATAGATGGAAGCGCAGTGATGACTATCCCGGCAGGGACGCAAGGGGGGCAGAAGTTTAAGCTTTCCGGAAAAGGTTTTTCTTCGCCGAGGACAGCAGGGAGGGGCAATCAATATGTCATCGCAAAGATTGTTGTGCCGAAAGATATAAACAGCAGGGCAAAAGAGGCGATAAAAGAGATAGAGGCACTATACAAGGAGAATCTCAGGAAAGATATTATGGCGAGGAAACATTCATGAAAAATTCTAAATTCAAAGCACGAAATTCTAAACAAACACAGAATGGTTTTGAAGATTTGAATTTAGAATTTGTTTGGGATTTAGAATTTAGGATTTGGTTATTTTATGTTTGGAGGAGGCCATGACCGAAAGGGACAAGAAACAGCCTTTATATGTGATAAGCGTTGTGGCAGAGATGCTCGGAGTGCATCCTCAGACACTGAGGATGTACGAGAGGGAAGGGTTTGTAATACCCCGAAGGACCAAGCGGCTGAGGCTGTATTCTGAAGAGGATGTGGAAAGGCTTAACTTTGTGCTGAGCCTTACCAAAGAACTCGGTGTGAATAAGGCAGGCGTGGACATTATTTTGAGGATGAGACAGAGGGGTGAGGCGCTGCAGCATGAGATGGAAGAGATGATGCGCCTGCTTGATGAGGATATGCAGCATGATTTTGAAGAAAGGATAAAGAGGATTTTTGAGGGGGAATAAATATTTCAAAGTCATTCCTGCGAAGGCAGGAATCCAGAAAAAATAAAGACTGGATTCCGCATCAAGTGCGGAATGACACGACCGGTGAGGAGGAATAAATAATGAGGATGGATAAATTGACAATAAAGAGTCAGGAGGCTGTGCAGGAGGCGCAGAGGCTTGCCGAAAGAAAAGGGAATCAGGAACTCCAGCCGGAGCATCTCTTGTTTGCCCTGCTTGATGATAAAGAGGGAATTGCGCATCAGATATTGACGAGGCTCGGAGTTGATTCAAATGCTTTTCAGAGAGATGTTGAAGAGGAGATAGAAAAATTCCCGAAGGTGCTTGGCGCAACTCCAGCGGGACAGATATATATTTCACAGAGATTGAAAAATGCCATAGAGGGCGCTTTCAGAGAGGCAGAACATCTTACAGATGAATACGTGAGCGTTGAACATCTTTTGCTTTCTCTTATATCCGCAGACGGAACTTGTGCCGGGTTATTAAAAAGATACGGTGTTACCGCTGACAAGGCAATGTCTGCGATGCGGGAAATCAGAGGCGCGCAGCGCGTAACAGACCCGAACCCTGAGGATAAATATCAGGCTATTGCACGTTACAGCCGCGACCTGACAGAGCTTGCAAGGAAAGGAAAGCTCGACCCTGTTATCGGAAGGGATGATGAGATACGGCGCATTATACAGGTGCTTTCAAGAAGGACCAAGAATAATCCTGTTTTAATAGGAGAGCCCGGTGTTGGTAAGACCGCTATCGCCGAAGGGCTTGCGCAGAGGGTTGTGGCAGGAGATGTGCCGGAAACATTAAAAGATAAAAAGGTCGTTGCACTTGATATGGGAGCGCTTGTTGCCGGCTCAAAATATAGAGGAGAATTCGAAGAGAGACTCAAAGCTGTTTTGAAAGAAATAGAGCAGGCAGAGGGCAGGATTATACTTTTTATAGACGAACTTCATACAGTTGTGGGCGCAGGCGCAGCAGAGGGAGCGATAGATGCATCCAATATGCTCAAACCCGCGCTTGCAAGGGGAGAACTGAGATGTGTCGGCGCAACAACGCTTGATGAATACAGAAAACACATAGAAAAAGATCCTGCATTAGAAAGGCGGTTCCAGCCTGTTTACATAAAAGAACCCTCTGTTGAGGACACAATATCAATCCTCCGCGGGCTCAAGGAAAAATACGAGGTGCATCACGGAGTTAAGATAAAGGATTCGGCTCTGATATCCGCCGCTGTTCTTTCTCACAGATATATCTCTGACAGGTTTCTTCCTGATAAGGCGATAGATTTAATTGACGAGTCAGCTTCAAAGCTCAGGATGGAGATAGACAGCATGCCTGTTGAGCTTGACGAAATTGAGAGAAAACTCCGCCAGCATGAGATGGAAAAACAGGCTGTTATGAAGGAAGAGTCAAAAGACGCAAAGGAAAAACTTGATAAGATAAAAAAGGAAATGGCAGAGCTTCAGAGCAGAAGAGACGAACTCAGGGCGCAATGGCTTGCTGAGAAAGAGATAATTTCAAGGATAAGAGATATTAAAGAGCAGATTGAAAAGACAAAGATAGAATCAGAGCGCGCTGAACGCGAAGGAGACCTGACAAAGGCATCAGAGCTGAGGTACGGCAAGCTCCTTGAACTCCAGAAATCACTTGAGGGTGAAAATAAAAAACTTGCCGGTGTTCAGGAAAGAAGAAAGATGCTCAAAGAAGAGGTTGATGAAGAAGACATAGCAGAGGTCATCTCAAAATGGACAGGCGTGCCTATATCAAGGATGCTTGAAGGAGAGATTCAGAAACTTCTCAGGATGGAAGAAAGGATCAGGCTCAGAGTTGTGGGGCAGGATGAGGCAATAGGGGCTGTTTCAAATGCAGTCAGGCGTTCACGCGCAGGGATTCAGGATCCTAACCGTCCAATCGGTTCCTTTATATTCCTCGGCCCCACAGGTGTCGGCAAGACAGAGCTTGCAAGGGCTTTGGCGGAGTTTTTGTTTGATGATGAAAACGCAATGGCGCGCATTGATATGTCAGAGTATCAGGAGAGGCATACTGTTTCAAGGCTCATCGGCGCGCCTCCGGGCTATGTCGGATATGAAGAAGGAGGACAGCTTACAGAGGCCATCAGGAGAAGGCCTTATGCCGTGGTGCTCTTTGACGAAATAGAAAAAGCGCATCCGGAGGTCTTTAATCTTCTTTTGCAGGTGCTTGATGACGGAAGGCTTACAGACGGGCATGGCAGGACAGTTGATTTCAGAAATACGGTTCTGATAATGACGTCAAATATCGGGAGCATGCATATACAGGAACTCCTTACAGAGAGGACGAAGAGGCCTGTTGCATACTGGGGCACTGCCGAAGAAGAGGATAATAAAGAAATGAAGGATAAGGTAATGGCAGACCTTAAGGCATTCTTCAAGCCTGAGTTCATCAACAGGGTTGATGAGATTGTGATATTCAATCCCCTTTCAATACAGCTTCTGAAGCAGATAGTTGAGATACAGGTTAGCAGAATGAAGAAATACATAATGGAGAAGAATATAGATATAACCCTGACAGATGCGGCAAAAGAACATCTCGCAGAGACAGGGTTTGATCCTGTTTACGGAGCAAGGCCGTTAAAAAGGGCCATCCAAAAGGAGATGCTCAATTCTTTGGCTTTGAGCATCCTTGACAAGACATTTAAAGAAGGGGATGTTGTTGGGGCTGATTTTAAGAACGGCAAATTCGTATTCAAAAGGGCTGCAAAAGTAAATAAGGAAAAAGTAGAAGCAGCTTAAGAGTTCAAAAGTCAGAAGTTCAAAAGTTTTTTGATATTCACGCTCTTCTGTACGTTCGACTATAGCACTTTGGAACTTTTGTTCTTCTGCACTATTGTACGTTTGGACTTCTGGCTATGGCACTATGGCGCTGTTAGGCTTTGACATTCTCTCAACTGATGATATCGATAAAGCGATCGTAGGATATTTCCCTGTCAAAGGTGATACCCACGAAATAATCTCTCCCCTGCGAACAGACCGAGGCTATCCTCCCCTCAAAAATGTCTGCTTTTGTCATCCCATCGTGGGCATAGGATAAAAGCTCAACAGAGACCGGAGCAGCTTTCTTCATAAACATGTTTGAATAAACCCCCATCCCACCCTGCGAGATATTGATTACCTGCATGGTCAGTCTCTCAGATAAGCCCTCATCCTTCCTTGTAATCACCGCTTTGGTGGACACCGGATACCTCAGATACCTGCGGACTTCTTTATAATACATGGCTGCTCCTTTTTACAATTAAAATCAGACGCAGTTATATTATAAAACTTTTAGGGGAGAAATGTCTTCGGAATGCGTGATTAATTCTAACCCTCTTCTCTCTCCAGAAGCTCTCTGTAAATATATGGTTTTGTGGATGAAGGGACATCAGGCGCTGCATAGAGTTCTTTGAGGTCTGTTGTTTTCATATCCTCAAGAAATTTCACGACACAGGCAAGCGGAGCATGTTTGTTAATGATAAGCGCCCATCTGATTTGATACCGCGCCGACCATTTGGGATGTTCTGCTATCAGCCTGATTATGTGGAGAGATATTTTTTTCATACTTATAATTTTGTATATATCCCCCTCTGTCATGTAAGGGCTGTCAAGGCAGACAGCAACAACCTCTCTCAGCCCTTCTTCAATGAGTTTCATGAGCACATTGCTGCTGGCCCTCTTTGCAAGCGTTATCTTGACGCCGAGAGCCATTGCAGGAATCTTTTCGCTGATTTCTCCTTCAATTCTCACTCTTACATTTACAGGGAGCACATTGTTGCGTGTTAAGTCAGTGAGGTCAAAAACTCTCAGAAACTTAATGAGGGAGAATGTCATTTTTTGCGGAGTCTTGGGGTTCTTGCAGAGCGCAAGCCTGACTTTATAGCTGTCTTTCCATCTGACATGGTGCGATAAGGATTCAAGAATCCCGGACTCAATATTCCTTCTGCCGGCTATTACGGAAGCAAGGTCTTCGGTAAGGTTTTTGTTGTTGATAAGGATTGCAATAACCTCAGAGGATTTGTGATATACAAGAGGTTTAAGTTCTTCTTCGCCTGCGGCAGACGCAAGCTGTCTGTCTCTGCTTAAATCAATTCCCATGAATATATTTTAACTCAATATAGACCATTTATCCTCTACCTTAAAATACCATTTCAGGAGGCTGTGGCTGTCTTTCAGCAATATTCACGGGTATATTTTAGAGCAGCAGAGCAGTAGACCAGCAGTCCGAAACAATCTTTCTGAAAAACTGCTGCTCTACTGAGCTCCCGAAAAATAGACATAGCACTATAAACGCTTGAATTGCCTGTCATTGCGAGAACCCGAAGGGTTCGCGGCAATCTTTCTGTAAAAGCTTGAGATTGCTTCGTTTCACTCGCAATGACAACTTTCTATGTCTATTTTTCGGGAGCTACTGTGCTATTGCTCTAATAGTAAGAGGGAAATTATAATAACAGAAGGCTCCGCCAGAGGCGGAGAAGATAAAATGGGAAAAAGATATTTCGGCCATATAGAAGTCCCCCTCAAGCGAATCCATATAGAACTCACAAACATCTGTGATTTTAACTGTGTGTTCTGTCCGAAGTCTGCAATGGAGAGGCCATACGGCTATATGGATACGAAACTTGCCAAAAGGATAATTGATGAGATTCAGGAAAACAAGCTGTGCGATAAGATTACCTTTCATGTAATGGGAGAACCGACGCTGCATCCTGATTTTTTTGAGATACTGTCTTACAGCCAAGATAAAGGTGCGAAGGTGGGGCTTACCACAAACGGAGGCAGGCTTGGAGGCGAGACGGGAAAACGCCTTCTGGACTACAACCTCCATCAGATAGATATTTCCCTTCAGACGCCTGATGCGAAATCCTTTGCCCTCAGAAAGGCAAATGCGCTTACGTTTGATTCGTATCTCAGCGGCATTCTCAACTTTTTCTCTTCCTATATGGCAAAGAGAAGGGGCACGGTTTTTAAGTTCAGGTTTCTGAATACAAGATTCCCCCAGAAAAACATAGAGAAGAAAGCCGGGCCGGTAAGGGTCATGTCATCAACAGAAGAATTGCGAGATACCTTCAGCTATTGGGCTCGTCGCATATACGACATTCTCGGCGTTGAATCAGAAAAGCGAGAGAAAGCAATTAGGCGTATAAAATCCCTTGTTTCCTACAAGTGGAATGTCGTGGAGATTTATCCTGATGTTTTTTTTGAGACATATATGCTTGAAGACTGGGGACACGCCTTTGACAGCGGAAAGGTTTATGATGCATGGGCAGGCTACTGTTTCGGGATGAGAGACCATTTCAGTATCTTGCATAATGGTGATGTAGCGCTGTGCTGTGTGGATTTTAACAGCCGCACAAAGGTCGGCAATCTCAATAATTCATCTCTTAAAGAAGTCCTTTCGTCAGAGGAAATGGGCAAGATAATGAAGGGGTTTAAAAAATTTCAGCTTGTTCATCCGTATTGCAAACGCTGTCTTGGAAGCGGTTCTGTCTTCTCATGGCTGTTGAAGCCTGTTATGTCAGTCACGGTTCTTAAAACTCTTAAGCCGTTTTTCTATAAAAAGATAAAAGTTTTTTGACATTGCTGTTTATATTATGCTATTTTAGCATCGGCGATGGAGTTCGCCATTAACCGCCCCGATCTTATCGGGACTGATGACTCCTACTCTCAGTTATGAGGGCAGGAGTTTTTTAGTTTATGGAGGTGCTGAGTGACAGTAAGCCTTGCATGGATAATCCTTCTGGGGCTGTTTTCTGATTATCTGTTCAGAAAGCTGCGGCTTCCGGGTCTTATCGGTATGCTGTTTGCGGGAATATTACTGGGGCCTTATGCCTTTAATCTTATAGACCCTGTTTTGATGAAAGTATCATCTGACTTCAGGATGATAGCGCTGATAGTTATTCTTTTAAGGGCAGGGCTGGCTACAAAAAGAGATACGCTTAATAGAGTAGGCAAGACGGCCATTCTTATGGGGTTTCTTCCTGCTGTTTTTGAAGGAGCGGTGATTACGCTTATAACCGCATTCTTTTTTAAGATGAGCATTCTTGAATCTGCCCTGCTCGGTTTTATTATCGCTGCTGTGTCGCCTGCGGTTGTTGTGCCCGCAATGCTGAAATTCATTGAAGATAACAAGGGGACAAAGAAGGGGATACCAACTTTGCTTCTTGCATCGTCATCTCTTGATAATGTGTTTGCCATAGTTGTTTTCTCTGCACTAATCAGCTTGTTTGAAGGTAAAGGCGGAAATATTTTCCTTAAAGTTCTGGAAATTCCCATCTCTCTCGCGGCAGGCATTGCCCTCGGAGCGGCAGCAGGTTTCATGCTTTATTGGGTATTCAAAAAGTATCAGCCAAGGGCAACCAAGAAAGGCATGATAGTTATCGGCACAGCCATTCTTCTTACCTGGCTTGAAAAATTCTTAAAGCCGTTTATCCCTGTTTCTGCGCTCTCAGGTGTAATGACTATAGGATTTATCCTCCTTGAAAAATCAGAACCCATTGCGCACAAGGTGTCGCAGAAGCTCGGAAAGATTTGGGTCTTTGCAGAGATTATCCTTTTTGTGCTTGTCGGAGCACAGGTCAACATCCATGTTGCAGGTGATGCAGGGTTTGCAGGCCTTGCAATAATACTTATCGGTCTGGCTGCACGGAGCATCGGGGTTTATGTCTCTCTCATCAAGACTGATTTTGTCCTAAGGGAAAAACTCTTCTGCATAGTATCATACATTCCAAAGGCAACTGTACAGGCTGCCATAGGCTCAGTTCCCCTTTCTGTTGGCGTCAGAGGAGGGGAAGTAATACTTGCTGTTGCTGTCTTGTCCATACTCTTTACCGCGCCGATAGGAGTAATGGCAATGAATGTTGTCGGAGAGAAATTTTTGAAAGAGAGCTGACATTTATCCTGAACTTTGAAAGCAATGCCAGATAAAAAAATCATTGGCTTAGAACGGAATGTCTTTTTCGCGGGGCTTGTGAGTTTTTTCATGGACATGAGCTCCGAGATGATATATCCGCTTGTTCCAATATTTTTAAGTTCTGTTCTTGGCGTAAATAAATCAGTTATCGGGCTTATAGAGGGGATAGCGGAAAGCACCGCAAGTCTTCTAAAAGTATTTTCAGGATGGTTCTCTGACAGAATCGGCAAGAGAAAAATCCTCCTTATTGTTGGTTATGGCATCTCAACATTGAGCAGGCCGATAATAGCGCTTTCAACACTCTGGGGACACGTCCTTGTATTTCGTTTCACTGACAGATTCGGGAAAGGCATAAGAGGCGCTCCAAGAGATGCGCTAATTGCTGAATCAACTCCGCATAAAAATCTCGGGCGCTCTTTTGGATTTCACAGGGGAATGGATACGCTTGGGGCAGTTATCGGCCCTGCGATAGCATTCATCCTGCTTTTGCTTTTCACGGGCAATTACCGGCTTGTCTTCTGGTTTTCCATGATACATGGAATAATCGCAGTGCTGATAATTGTTTTCTTTATAAGAGAAAGGGGTCAAGGAAGCAGAGGAGCAGTGAATAGTGACAGTGTCACCAGAGAAAACCCGACGCCGAAAGCTGACACTGACACAAACCCTTTGAAAAATTTTGACTGGCGCTTCAAGGCCTTTGTTGCCATTGCAACGCTATTTGCAGTAGGCAACTCAAGCGATGTGTTTCTTATTCTCAGGGCTACAGACACAGGCGTTAAAGAAACGCAGATACCGATAATCTATCTCTGCTTCAATCTTGTTTATGCCCTCACTGCAATTCCTGCGGGAATCTTGTCTGACAGGATTGGAAGAAAAAGGATACTACTTGCAGGCTTTATTCTTTTTGGGTTTATCTACTGGGGATTTGCTTTTGCATCAGAACAAAAACATATCTGGGGATTATTTCTTTTATACGGAGTTTTTATGGGGCTGACAGAAGGGATTCAGAAGGCATATCTCGGAACTCTAATCCCGGACAAGTTCAGGGCTACAGGCTACGGCATCTTCAATACATTTACAGGCCTCGCAATATTTCCCGCAAGCGTTGTAGGCGGATGGCTATGGGACAAGTATGGCGCTCAAGCAACTTTTTATTACGGCTCTATTACGGCATTTCTTTCCGCATTTCTCTTTATCCTTTTCATCATCACTGCGAGAAGAAAAGGGCAGAAATGATGTGTTTATGAGTGCAATGAGGAGGGAAGGCTTAGACCGAAACCCTTTCTATTACCTCTTCCACTTTCACCTTAACCGCCTCTTTTGTCCTTCTGTCCTTAATCTCAACAAGTCCTTCTTTGAGGTTCTTTTCGCCGAGGATTATTTGAGTCGGGATTCCGATTAAATCAGCGTCTTTGAACTTGACTCCTGCCCTTTCATTACGGTCATCCATCAGGACCTCAATGCCTTTTTCTTTCAATTCCTTATAGAGCTTCTCCGCAATTTCAACTGTCTTTGAATCGTTCATGTTCAGAGGCAGAAGCTCAACGTCGAAAGGCGCAATGCTCTTGTGCCAGATGATTCCGTCCTTGTCATTGTTCTGCTCAATTGCCGCTGCTGCTATACGCGCAGGCCCTATTCCGTAGCTTCCCATGATAATCGGTTTCTCCTGTCCGTTTTCATCAAGATAAAATGCTTTTAGCGGCACTGAGTATTTTGTCCCAAGCTTAAAGATGTTCCCTATCTCAATGCATTTTTCTATTCTTAATTCTGCCCCGCATTTATGGCATGCGTCTCCTCCTTTTGCAAGATGTATGTCATGCCACTCTGCCTTAAAGTCCTTCTCCTGTTTAATGCCTTTTGCATGATAATGCTGTTTGTTTGCGCCGCTGATATAAACCCCTTCCTGCAAACACGAATCAGCAATGACTCTTATCTTCTGGTTCATGGGCCCGATGAACCCTGCCTCAACACCGAGAATTTCCTTGACCTCTGTTTTCTGTGCAGGCCTGTGACTGCCAATAATCTTTGCAAGCTTTTTTTCATGAAGTTCCTGATCTCCACGCACAAGCGCAAGCACAGGTGTTTTGTCCGCCATAACAAGTATGCTCTTAATAAAGTATTCAGGTTTAATTTTTAGAAAATTTGAAACTTCCTGAACTGTGCGTTTTTCAGGTGTGTGAACCTCTTCAAATTCCCAGTCTTCACTCTTGATTTTTGAAGGGACTGATTGTGCAAGCTCAACATTTGCAGAATACCCGCACTTATCGCATAATGCTACCTCGTCCTCGCCCGCAGAACTCGGCGCCATGAATTCATGCGAAACTGCGCCTCCCATCATGCCGGGGTCTGATTCAACCTGATGGAATTTCAAGCCGCATCTTGCGAATATTTTATGATATGCTGCTGCATGGAGCTGATAACTTTTTTCAAGGGACTCCTCATCAGCGTCAAAGCTGTAACTGTCTTTCATGATGAATTCCCTGGTCCTTAAAACACCGCTCTTGGGCCTTGCCTCATCCCTGAGTTTTGTCTGAATCTGATACCATATCTGAGGCAAATCCCTGTATGAGCGAATCTCCATGGATGCAAGCCAGGTCATTATTTCCTCATGCGTCATGCCAAGGCACATGTCCCTGCCTGTCCTGTCTTTAAGCCTGAACATCTCATCTCCGATTGTATTCCATCTTCCGGTCTGCTGCCAGACCTCTGCAGGATGAAGCACAGGCATTGATATCTCCTGAGCGCCGATAGCCTCCATCTCCTCTTTTAAAATCGCATCTATCCTGTCAAGCGCCCTCCAGCCCAAGGGAAGAAATATATACAGCCCGGCAGCAAGCTGCCTCACATAACCTGCCCTGAGCATAAGCCTGTGGCTGACTGCATCCGCATCTGCAGGAACTTCTCTCAGTGTCGGGATGAACATTTTTGAAAAACGCATCTATGCCTCCAGTTAACAATAAGAGTTAAGAGTTAAGAGTTAAGAGTTAAGAGTTAAGAGTTAAGAGTTAAGAATTAAGAATTAAGAATTAAGAATTAAGAATATAGGTCTTTAAAAACTTCTAACTTCTAACTTGTAACTCTCATGTGAATTAGAGTAATTCATAAAGCCGGTTTAGTCAAGAAGGAAGACAGCGGAATTCTGCCCCTCCCCCTCTATACTTCCATAATGGTTTCTGTATGGTGTAAAATTAAAACATGGCAGGTAAATTAGGACAGATACTCATAACCTCAGGAATAATCACAGAGGCGCAGTTGAACGAGGCCTTAAAACTGCAGAAGAAGGGCGGCGGAAGGCTCGGGACGAATCTCGTAAAATTAGGGCATATAACCGAGGA
>JACPZK010000009.1 GCA_016195565.1 Nitrospirota bacterium
CCTACAGGATAAAATACAATACCTATAGGCCGCATGAGGCGCTGGGATATGATATCCCGGCTAATTATTATAAACTTGAAAATCTGGTGGGACTAACTTTAAACTCGAAATAGTTGTTCCGAAAAAGTCGAGCAGGACACTGACCCCAATTGTACTGACCCGCAGATGTTTAAAGTAAACGTGACTTTTATGTTGAGATTTTTTAACATCCTGTGATATATCAATCTTATGGCCGAACTCTATCAGGATAAATTGAGGAAGGCAATCGGACAAGATATTTATTCGCATCTTGATAACGAGGCCAATAAAGAAGTATCCTTATCACTTCGAATGCCCTTGCTCGACGAGAATGGCAAAACAAATTATTATAAACAAAGATACTTAATTGGAAATCTATTGGATGAGCTTAGACGTTTTGAGGAGTTGGGCATAAAGTTATCGCCGATAGATATCATACAAACTTTATTCAAGTGTAAATTGTTTTTTGCCGCAAAAAGCCTTGATGAGTATTATCAAAGAGCAGGCGGTAGTTTCCTATCAGAGACGCGATTGACCCTCAAAGATAAGTCTAATGGAGTTGAGGTGCTAATTAGTGAACACTTGAATAGAATCGAAGATAACATCAGGGAGAGAGTTCTACTTTTATAAAAAATATGGGATGTGTCCCTAATAAAACTAATGTTGTCGCATTAATGGTTGCTAAATTGAGTTTGAGCATATGATTTGAATGAAAACTAATTAGGCCCAACGACCGGTTTTTCAATAGTTCCACCCGCCTCGGTGAGTCACTTCATGACAGTCTCAAAGTGCCATAATCTATTCGCTAACTCAGCTTCAGCCTCAGCGGTCGGCTTTCAGCCGGATTTGACAAGTTGTATCTGAAAAGTTACAATATGATACATGAAGGTAGTAATGGATTCAGATTGCCTTGTAAAACTGACCAAGTCAGGGGCTAAGGAAGCGATTGTCTCTGTTATGGAAGTCCACATCCCGCCTCTCGTAAAAAAGGAAACTGTGGATGAGGCGAAGGAACGCGGATATCAGGATGCCTTTATAATCGAAGAGAACATAGATAGAAAGGTATTGCAAGTTGTTAAGCACGAATGGAAGAAATCGTCTGCAATATCTGCCACAAAAGGCGAGGCCGAGGTTATTTCGCTCTATCTTGGAGGCAATTATGACGCCATTGCCAGCGACGATCAGAGGTTCTTGAAAAGACTTGAAGCGGCAAATATTCCTTATCTGACTGCGACAGCCTGTCTCGTTTATCTATATAAAAATAAAAAGGTTGAGAGGTCAGCTGCGGTAGGGATGCTGGAATCATTAAAACCGTTTATCAGCCGTGATGAGTATGCGGTTGCAAAACTTTACATGGAGGAGAAGTCATGAAAGCAAAGTCATTGAGATTGCCCGACAGCCTTTTGGATGCTGTCAAGTTTGCAGAGAAAAAGGAAAAGCTTGATGAGCCGACAACGATAAGAAAGTTCTTGAGGCTTGGGGCTGAAAAATATGTGGGTGACAATTATGTTCGGGGCGACGTAAGCCTGAGGGAGGCCGCAGATGTTCTTGATATTACGGTGCGGGAGACCCTTGAGCTTTTCTGGGACATGGGGATTGCCGGAAATATTGACGCTGACAAGACGTTGAAGGCTATTTCTTTTGTTGAGAAAAAGAGCACAAAGAAGTGAAACGCGAGTCAAAGCTGATAGCAAAAGGCGAGTCTGTAAACCAACTCTACAGGACTTTTTTTCAACTTCAGAAATACGGAGCTAAAAAGGCAAAAGAACTAAGACTTACCCAAAAAGGTATTGAGAAAATAATACTTGAAGGTCGTTAGCGTTGACGGCATTGGCATTACAAGAATCGCGGGATTTTTATATTCCTTTAGAAGATAAGACTTCGCCTGATGCAATAAAAGTCTCATAAGAAAACACCCGTATTGTTCTATCACAAAAATAAATAAACCTATTAAGATTGATGGCTTGCAAAATAAGCCGGTAATTGGATAAAATTATAGACTTTTATTGTGGAGGGGAAAAATGGCTGATATGGTTGAAATCAGGTGGCACGGAAGAGGTGGACAGGGAACTGTCACTGCCGCAAAGGTGCTTGCTGACGCATGCCTCAGCAGCGGAAGGCATGTGCAGGCATTCCCTGAATACGGGCCTGAAAGGGCCGGCGCGCCTCTGAGGGCGTATAACAGAATTAGTTCTAAAGAACTCAGGATGCACTGCCCTGTTTTGAATCCTCAGATTGTAAGTATTGTTGACGCTACCTTGCTTGACAGCATCAATGTTGCTGAAGGCGCTACAAAAGATGCAATTTTTCTCGTTAACACGTCGAAGAATCCGGAAGAAATAAGGGCGAAGCTCAAAGCAAAACCGGAACAAAAGATTTTTACTGTTGATGCTACAAAGATAGCAATAGACTGCATCGGAAGGGCGCTGCCGAATGCCCCCATGCTCGGAGCCATATGCAAGGCAACCAATATTGTTACTCTGGATAATCTCCTTGAAGATGTAAGGAAGAGCTTCGGCAAGAAATTCTCACAGAAGATAATAGACGGAAATCTTGAAGCTGCAAAGCGCGGATACGGGGAGGTTAAAGAAGGATGAAGCTCAAAGGATGGAAGAATGTGAATCCCGGCGCTGTTTGTACAGAGGCAGGAAGCGCTTTACAGTTTAAGACAGGCTCATGGAGGGCCTACAGGCCGAAATGGATAGAGGAAAACTGCATTCAGTGCCTTTTCTGCTGGGCGTACTGCCCTGATATGGCAGTATTTGTAAAGGACGGGAAGATGACAGGGTTTAATTATGACTATTGCAAGGGCTGTGGAATATGCGCTCTTGAGTGTCCCGGGAAAAAAGGGAACAAGGCAATCGTCATGGAAGAGGAGGGGAAATGACGGCAAAGGTAGTTGCAGTTACAGGAAACGAGGCAGTTGCCAATGCGCTGAGGCAGGTGAACCCTGATGTAAGCGCAGCATATCCCATAACCCCTGCGACAGATATAATGCAGAGATTTACAAGTTTTGTATCAGACGGCAAGGTAAAGACAGAGATGATACTTGTTGAAAGCGAACACAGCGCAATGAGCGGCTGCATAGGAGCATCTGCCGCAGGCGGAAGGGTTATGACCGCTACCTCTTCGCAGGGACTGGCGCTTATGTGGGAAGAATTATTCATCGCTTCAGGCACAAGGCTGCCGATAGTTATGGCACTTGTGAACAGGGCCTTGTCTGCGCCATTAAATATCCACGGCGATCATTCTGATGGCATGGGTGCAAGGGACTGCGGATGGATACAACTCTGGTCTGAGAATGCTCAGGAGGCATATGACAATACAATTCAGGCCTT
The DNA here is from genome assembly GCA_016195565.1 of Nitrospirota bacterium. Lineage (NCBI taxonomy): Bacteria > Pseudomonadati > Nitrospirota > Nitrospirota bacterium. The sequence continues at coordinate 3,357 of JACPZK010000009.1, forward strand.
CCGCATCGCAGAGCACATGGATATAAGGCTCCCGGTCATGGTCTGTCTTGACGGTTTTATCATAAGCCATTCAATAGAGAGGATTGAATATATAGACGATGATGCTGTCAGCAAACTTGTCGGTGAGTATAAGCAGTTGAATCCTTTGCTTGATCTGGAGCATCCTGTAAGTTACGGGCCTTTGATACTCCCTGACTATTATATGGAATACAGAAAGGCGCATGCTGAGGTTATGTCAAAGGTTCCCGGCATTGTATTGGATGTCGCTAAGGACTTTGAAAAAATATCCGGCAGGAAATACGGGCTTTTTGAGGCGTACAGGCTTGATGATGCTGAGATAGGGATTGTTATCCTGAACTCCGCCGCAGGCACGTCAAAGGATGTTATTGATTCTTTCAGGGAAAAAGGAATAAAGGCTGGTTTGTTGAAGCCAAGGTTGTTCAGGCCGTTCCCGTACGATGAAATAGGAAATGCGTTAAAGCACCTGAAAGCAATCTGTGTGCTTGACAGGGCTGATGCATTCGGAGGCTCTTACGGGCCCTTGTTCATGGAGACAGCATCAAGTCTCTATCATTATAAGGACAAGCCTGTGGTTGTCAATAAGATATACGGCCTCGGAGGAAGGGATTATCTGCCTGAACATGCAGAGTATGCCATTAACGAACTCGTTGAGATAGCAAAGACAGGAAAAGTAAAAACGGTTAAAGAATATATCGGGGTGAGGGAATAACATGGCGACACCACTTACATTAAAAGAACTTTCAAAAAAAGAGATACTGTTAACATCAGGGCACCGGATGTGTTCAGGCTGCGGTGCTCCTATTATTGTGAAAATGGTGCTTCTTGCTTCGGACTATCCGATAGTTGCAGCCAATGCAACCGGATGTCTTGAAGTCTCTACGTGCATATCTGATTACACGGCATGGAAAATCCCATGGATACATAATGCATTTGAGAATGCCGCGGCAACGCTTTCAGGCGTAGAGACGATGTACAGGTCTTTGAAAAAACAGGGGAAGATTGACAAGGATATTAAGTTCATCGCATTTGGAGGCGACGGAGGCACTTATGACATAGGGTTTCAGAGCCTTTCCGGAGCAATGGAGCGCGGGCATGATATGCTTTATGTATGCTATGACAACGGCGCATATATGAATACAGGCATTCAGCGTTCAAGCGCCACTCCTTACGGAGCTGATACGACAACCTGTCCTGCGGGAAGCGTTATCCAAGGCAAGCCTCAGCCGAGAAAAAACCTCACAAAGATAATGGCTGCGCATGATATTCCATACACAGCGCAGGCGTCGCCAAGCCACTGGATGGACCTTGTAAAGAAAGTAAAAAAGGCGCTTGAAATTAAGGGCCCCAAGTTTATGAATATAATCGCCCCTTGTAATCGCGGCTGGAGGTCAAGGACAGACGATGCAATAATGCTCAGCAGGCTCGCTGTTGAGACATGCTACTGGCCGCTTTATGAGATAGAGAACGGAGTCTCAAAAGTAACCTTTAAGCCAAAGGAAAAGAAGCCGCTTGTGGATTTCCTTAGGCCTCAGGGAAGATTCAAGCACCTTTTTGCTCCTGGAAATGAGAATATGCTTAAAAATTTTCAGGAAATGGTGGACAAGGAGTGGGACTTTCTGATTAAGGCATCAGGAACAGAATAATAGTTTACAGTTGATTATTAATAGTATTTCTGATAATTTACTAAGAAATACATAAGTAGAGGCACGTTATTTTTTGTCATTCCGTGCTTGACACGGAATCCAGTTCTTTTCAGGATTTCTGGATTCCCGCTTTCGCGGGAATGACATTAAAAATTCTCTAACAAGATTACAGGTATAACAAGTTTAGAGAGGAGATAGAGTATGGCCGGTTCTGACCTTGTGATGTATGACAATGAGTTCGGGAAGATTGACGAGGAACTCCAGAGACTTCACCAACAGGCAAATGCAAACGTTGTCTTCCTTGTGGATAAAAGCGGCCAGCTTATAGCCTCTGCAGGAGATACCCATAATATTGATACCACATCCCTTGCATCACTTACAGCGGGAAATATCGCAGCCACAGGGGGAATTGCAAGGCTTCTTGGAGAAAAGGAATTTACGATACTCTTTCACGAAGGGGAAAAAGACAACATCCATATATCATTGATTGGACAGAGGATTATACTTGTTGTGATATTTGACCAGAGGTCTTCGCTCGGGCTTGTAAGGCTCAGGGTGAAGAAGACTTCCGAAGTCCTCGCAAGAATATTTGACGAGATAACGAGCAAGGCAGAAAAAGAAAAAGTGGAAGGCGGCAAAGCATCAGAATCGCCCTTCGCGGAGATAAGTGATGAGGATATTGATAATCTTTTCAAGTAGGTGCAAAGATAAGTGTCTTTTATAAATTATTCTTCCAGAGAAATCAACTGTAAAATCGTATATTACGGTCCGGGGCTTTGTGGAAAGACCACAAACCTTCAATTCATATACAAGAAGACAAACCCTGAACAGAAGGGCAAGCTTATCTCTTTGGCTACGGAAAGCGAGAGGACTCTGTTCTTTGACTTTCTTCCGTTGGCGCTTGGTGACATAAGAGGGTTCAAGGTAAGGTTTCATCTGTATACAGTTCCGGGGCAGGTCTTTTATGCGGCAAGCAGAAAATTAATCCTTAAGGGAGTGGATGGGGTCATATTCGTTGCTGATTCGCAGATAGAGAGAATGGAGGCTAACATGGAGAGTTTAGAGGATCTCAGTATAAATCTTGCAGAGCAGGGCTATGCCATAGAAAAGCTGTCATACGCAGTACAATACAACAAGAGAGACCTTCCTAATGTTGCCCCAGTCGAAGAGATGAATAAACTTCTCAATGTAAACGGTGTCCAGTGGTTTGAGGGAGTGGCAACTACCGGCGTAGGGGTTTTCGAGACGCTGAAAGGTGTTGCCAAGCAGGTTTTGCTTGAACTCAAGAAACACTATTAGTAATAAAGTAGTGTGGTGTTTCATAAATAAGTTTACACATTTTGTCATTCCTGCGGAGGCAGGAATCCAGAAAAAACAGGGACTGGATTCCGCATCAAGTGCGGAATGACAACAAAACAAATGTAAAGAAGTGTTAGAAATACTACAGTAGTTAGTAGTAGTTAGTTAGGAAAAATACTAAAAAAGAAAAGGAGATAGTATGAAAAGGTTTTTTGTATTGGTATTAGCTTTGGGATTTGTATTCGCTGGCTGTGCAAAGAAAGAAGAACAGAAAGGGCAGTATCTTGTAAAGATAAACGGCGTTACTATAACAAAGGAAGACCTCAAGAAGGAGGTTGAAGCGCTTCCGCCGTTTGCACAGAAAATGTTTGAGGGTGAGGAAGGAATAGCGAGGCTTATTGATGAACTGATCAAAAAAGAGCTTCTCTATCAGGAAGCTAAGAAGAAAGGACTTGACAGGGATGCCGCATATCTTAAAAAAGTTGCAGATTCCCAGAAACTGATTCTCATAAGTTCCCTATTGGAGAAGGAGATAGAGGATAAGGCAAAGTTGTCCGACAAAGATGTAAGAGACTTCTATGAAAAGAACAAGGCTGACTTTATGGTGCAGGGCAAGACAATTGAGTTTGAAAAGATAAGGGATATGCTTGCACAGCGGCTGACAGCGCAGAAACAGAAGGAAGTTTTTGACGGGTATGTTGAAAGTCTAAAGAAGTCATATAAGATTGATGTAAACAAAGAGGCGATTGCAGGCCTTTCCAAAAAAGAGGAGCCTAAGAAAGAAGATGTTAAGAAGGAAGAGCCCAAAAAAGAAGAAGCAGTAAAGGAAGAGAAGAAAGCGCCTTCAAAAGAGAAGCCCAAGAAGTAAAACATATGCAGGTCTCCGCGCCTTGCGCGGAGACCTGATTTCAAAAGCCATCCCCTTTACAAAAGCATTATAATCTGTTTTCAAGCAAAAGAATTCTCTGAAGCTTTGCTTCGGGGTTAAACATTAATATTATTAACGTCATTCCCCGACCCCCTTCGCCTCGGCGAATCGCCTGTGGCGATTGTCATTCCCCGATTTAATCGGGGAATCCAGAAAAAAACTGGATTCCGCATCAAGTGCGGAATGACAAGTTTGATGTAGTCAATTGCCTAATTCATACTGATAAATGATATACTTTTAATATGCTGAAACTGCGCGATGGTATAGTGGAGCTTTACAGAAAAGTCGCAACATCATTGCCTCCTGATGTTGAGGATGCGCTTAAGGCAGCGTGTGTTTCTGAAAAGAAAGGTTCAAATGCAAGGCATGCTCTGGAGGTAATTCTTGAAAATATACGCATTGCAAGAGAGACTGCAAGGCCTATCTGTCAGGATACCGGCGTGCCTGTTTTTTATGTTAAAACCCCGATAGGCCTAAGCCAGATTGAACTTGAAAAGACAATCATAGAGGCAACCCGCATTGCAACTGAAAAAGTCCCGTTAAGGCCGAATGCCGTTGATATAATCACAGATAAAAATACAGGAGACAATACAGGCATAGGATTCCCTGTAATCTATTTCAGGGAGACGCCTGACAGCACCCTTTCAATAGACCTGATGCTTAAAGGCGCAGGCTGTGAAAATGTGGGACAGACATACAAGCTTCCAACTTCGTTGAGCGTTGAGAGTTATAGCGTTATAGGGAAAAAGAAATCTTTAACGCACAACGCTGGACGCCATAACGCCATAACAGTTATTGCTGACAGGGATATTGACGGCGTAAGAAAATGCGTTCTTGATGCGGTTTATAGGGCGCAGGGCAGAGGATGTTCGCCATATACCATCGGAGTTGGAATAGGAGCGGCAAAAGATCAGGTTACTCGTCTTGCAAAGGAACAGCTTATGAGAAGACTGACTGATACGAATAATATTGAGGTTCTTTTTAAGCTTGAAAAAAGACTGCTGCAGGAAATAAACACCCTCGGCATAGGCCCTCTTGGTTTTGGAGGAAAAATCACTGCTCTTGGTGTAAAGATAGGCGTTAACCACCGCCATCCTGCATCTTACTTTGTGGATATATCTGTATGCTGCTGGGCTAACAGAAGAGGAAGGCTGATATGGTAGAGAAAAAGTTTAAAGTTAAAAGTGAAAAGTTGAAAATTCAACAAAAAAAGATAATTAACCTTCCCTTAACTAAAAAAGATGTCTTTAACCTAAAAGTTGGCGATGTGGTTTTAATAAACGGCATGATAGTAACCGGAAGGGATAAGATACATAAATTCCTCTTTTATGAAAGGCCGTCAAAGAAGGAAATTCCTTTCAATCTCAGCGGGACGGTTCTTTATCATTGCGGGCCTATAGTCAAAAAATCCGATAGCGGCTATAAGATTGTTGCATCGGGGCCGACAACAAGCATAAGGGTAGAGACGTATGAACACAGGATAATATCTTCGTACGGAATCAGGGGCGTTATGGGAAAGGGCGGCATGTGCGAGCGCACTCTTGAAGCAATGAAAAAAAACGGCTGCGTATATTTCCATACCATTGGGGGCGCAGCAGCGTATCTTGCTGACAGGGTAAAAAGGGTTGTTGATGTCTGGAAGCTCGAAGAGTTCGGTGTTCCTGAGGCGATGTGGCTGCTGGAGGTGGAGAATTTTCCTGCGATAGTGACGATGGATGCACACGGAAAAAGCCTGCATAGCGATATTGCGAAGATATCATATGCTAATTTAAAGAGATTGTTAATTTAACGTGTTATTGCGAGGAGTCTCCCGACGTTATCGGGGGACGACGAAGCAATCTTAAAAAAGTTAGATTGCCACGCCTTCGGCTCGCAATGACAAAAGGGATAAATCATGATCTTTATTGCCGGGGCATCGGGCTTTGTCGGCGGGCATCTTATGGATGCACTGCTGAAAAACAGTTATAAGTTCAGGTGTCTTGCCCGTTCCGAGAAGGCGGAAAAAGCATTAAGAGAAAAAGGCATTGATGTTTTCTCCGGAGACATCACAATTCCAGAGACAATCGAAGGGGCGTTGGACAGGGTGGATTTCGTAATTCATCTTGTCGGAATAATAGAAGAAAAGGGTTCATCCACTTTTAAGAGCGTTCATGTAGAGGGAACAAAGAATCTGATTGCTGAGGCGAAGAGGGCAGGGGTGAAACACTTTTTTTATCAGAGCGCTCTCGGAGCTGACAAGAGTTCATGGTCAGGCTATCTCAGGACAAAGGCGGAGGCTGAGGAGATAGTGGCATCATCAGGCATTCCTTTTACAATCTTCAGGCCCTCGCTGATAATAGGCAAATGGGATGGATTTACCAAAAAGCTGAGAGACCTCATAAAAATATCTCCTGTTATTCCAATACCCGGCGATGGAAAATCAAGATTGCAGCCCATTTATATAAACGACTGGGTAAGCTGCATGCTAAAGGTGCTTGCATCGCCTGATTCGTTCAAAGGGATATTTGAGATTGGCGGGCCGCAGCAGCTCACATACAATGAGATAGTCAAGGGCCTTGCCGATGTAATGAAATCAAAAAAAACAATAACACACATACCTATGGGACTTATGAAGTTTGGAGCATTGATTGCTGAAAAGACCATTCCTTTCCTGCCTGTAAGCTCCGAGCAGCTAAGGCTGCTTGAAACTGATAATATATGCGATATGCATTCTGTGGAGAAAAACTTTGGATTCAAACCTGTAAAATATAAAGACGCCTTAAAGGAATTTATCAATAAATGAATTTTTACGTTAGGAGAATACAGCGGCCTCAACTTGCAAACAGAATCTCCTTTAAAGTAATATTTTACTATAGCTGTCATTAAGGGGAGAGAAGTATTTTAGAAAGCAGAGGATTTTATGCAGGACATCGTTAAAAGTATTATCCAGAAAAATGATTCAAAGATAGTGATGGTTGTTCTTGACGGCCTCGGAGGGCTTCCTATGCACGGCAAGAGCGAACTGGAAGTTGCCGACATTCCAAACTTTGATATGCTTGCAAGGAATTCAGCGTGCGGACTGCATACGCCCGTGTCTTTCGGCATAACGCCGGGAAGCGGGCCCGGACATTTAGCGCTCTTTGGTTATGACACGATAAAATGGCAGATAGGAAGAGGTGTGCTTGAGGCTCTCGGGCTTGGAATAGAATTAAAAAAGACCGATATAGCTGTCAGGTGCAATTATGCGACAATTGAAAATGGTGTTATTAAGGACCGGCGCGCTGGCAGGATACCGACGGAGAAAAGCCGGAAGATTACAGAGGGGCTGCAAAAGAAAATAAGGAAGATTGAAAACGCAGAGGTGATTTTTGCTCCGGGGATGGAACACAGGTTTGCCGTTGTTTTGAGATTTCCTGAACCGCTGGAAAAGGGCGCTGCAGATATTATGGATACAGACCCTCAGAAAGAGGGGAAAGCTCCGGTCAAAGTTACGCCGATGTATCCGCAGGCAGAAAAGGCTGCGAAGATAATAGAAAAACTGATAAAGGCAGTGACAGAAATCATTAGGAATCAGGATGCGGCAAACGCTATCCTGCTCAGAGGCTTTTCTCAGGCGCCTGATATTCCGCATTTTGAGGAAGTGTACGGACTTAAATCAGTTGCAATCGCAACTTATCCGATGTACAGGGGGCTTGCAAAACTCATCGGCATGGACGCCCCTGTTGTAACAGGAGGCGTAAAAGAAGAGATAGATTTTCTGAAGCAGAATTATAAGAAATATGACTTCTTTTTTGTCCATATAAAGAAGGTGGATTCTTACGGAGAGGACGGCAATTTCAAAGAGAAGGCGGCGGAGATTGAAAGATTTGACCACATTCTGCCGAGAATCCTTGCGTTGGAGCCGGAGGTCTTAATCATTACAGGCGACCATTCAACACCATCTTTGCTTAAAGGCCATAGCTGGCATCCTGTGCCTGTGCTCCTCAGTTCCGCTTATGTCTTTGGAGGGCTCTGCAATTCTTTTTCAGAGAGGGAGTGTACCAAAGGAGAACTCGGAATATTCCCCACAGTTAATCTCATGCCATTAGCGCTCGCAAATGCATTGCGTCTTAAAAAATTCGGTGCATAACTCAGCTATCAGCTATCAGCCATCAGCCATCAGCCTGATTGATACCCATTGTCACCTTGAGATGACTGAATTTGATGAGGACAGGGATAAAGTTATCCAAAGGGCAAGGGACGCTAGGATAGAAGCTGTTATTACAGTTGGCTCTGATCTGAAAGGCAATAGCGGGAGTCTAAGGCTTTCTGAAAAATATGATTTCATTTACTCATCAGTCGGCATACATCCGCATGATGCAAAGGATTTTACAGAGGAAATATATAACCAGTTGAAAGAATGGGCGAGTGAATACAGGATACAGGATAAAGAATTAAAAAATCATGCATCATGCATCATGCATCATGCATCTTCGCTTCCCAAGATTGTTGCGATCGGTGAGACCGGGCTTGATTATCATTACGACAACTCGCCCCGTGATGTTCAGAAAGAGGTTTTTAAAAAACATCTGCTTCTTGCAAAAGAGCTTGAACTGCCGGTAATCATACACAGCAGAGAGGCAAAAAAAGATACGCTTGAAATACTCGAAGATTCAGGGATAAACAGGGGAGTTCTGCACTGCTTCTCAGGAGACATGGATATGGCGGAAAAGGCTATGGAGATGGGGCTTTACATATCCATAGCAGGGCCGGTGACATTTAAGAATGCAGGCAAATTACGGGAGACAGCAGGGGCAATCCCTGATGATTATCTCCTCATAGAGACGGATGCTCCATATCTCACGCCGGAACCGTTCAGGGGCAGAAGGAACGAACCGGCTTTTATGGTTAATACCGCTGAGAAAATAGCGGAGGTGAGAAGGGTGAGCCTTGAAGATATTGCAAGGATTACAACACTCAATGCAAGGCGGCTTTTCAGGATAGGAAAGTCCATTCAGCAGGGGGAGATAACCTATAAGATACGAGACAGCCTTTATCTAAATATAACGAACAGATGCACAAACAAGTGCTCGTTCTGTGTGAGGTTTCATAGCGACTATGTGAAGGGGCATAACCTCAGGCTTTCCTCTGAACCGACAGAAGAAGAACTTAAAACAGCGATAGGCGGCCCTGCTCAATATAAAGAGATTGTTTTCTGCGGCTATGGCGAGCCGTTTCTGAGATTTGAAATAGTTAAAAATCTTGCCCGGTGGATAAAAGAGAGAGGCGGCAGGGTCAGGATTAATACAAACGGGCACGGCAGCATTATAAACCGCCGGAACATACTTCCTGAATTAAAAGGTTTCGTGGATGTCATCTCTGTCAGCCTTGATGCACAGGATGAGAAGGTTTACGACAGGATATGCTCGCCTGATTTTAAAGATGCATTCCATGAGGTCATAGCATTCATAAAGGAGGCCAAGCAGTATATTCCTGATGTTCAGGCTACTGTTGTAGAAATGGAAGGCGTTGATGTTGAGAAATGCAGGAAGATAACGGATGAATTAGGCGTTACGCTCAGGGTAAGGAAGCTGGATGTTGTCGGTTAAACAAGTTCTTGATAAGTTTTACAGCGAGTACGATTTTGAAGCAAGAATACTCCATGACCCCATAGAATTTCCTCACAGATACAAAAGGCGCGAAGACATAGAAATTGCGGGCTTTATAGCTTCGTGTTTTGCCTACGGAAAAGTTGGTTTATTCAAGCCTGTAATAGAAAAAATCCTTTCGGCAATGCGCGACAGTCCATACAATTTTCTCATGGAGTTTAAAGCAAAGAAAGACGGCAGGCTGTTCTCGGGGATAAACTACAGGTTTAACGAGAATAAGGATGTCATCTGCCTTCTCTATGTCATAAGCAGTTTGCTCAGAAGTCATAAATCCATAGAAAATGTTTTTAAAAGTTTTTATAAAAAAACCGATTCTGATACAGGCAAGGCCCTGACAGGTTTTATAGATTACGCCCTTAAGACAGACACATCCGATATTTACGAAAAGAATTTAAAACCAAGCGGTTTGCTCCAGTTCTTTCCTTCGCCTTCAAAAGGCAGCGCATGCAAGAGGATGAACCTTTTTCTGCGGTGGATGATAAGGGATAAAGACATTGATTTTGGCGTCTGGGAGGGCATACCTGAAAACAAGCTCATTATCCCTCTGGACACTCACATAGCGAAGATTTCAAGATGCCTTGGCTTTACAAAGCGCAAATCTCAGGATTGGAAAATGGCTGTTGAGATAACAACCGCATTAAAGAAACTTGATTCCGAGGACCCGCTTAAATATGATTTTGCAATGTGCCATTACGGGATTTCAGGCTTGTGCAGTTCAAAGAATGATATAAAAGACAGCAGGTGCATGAAGTGTTTATTAAAAAAAGGAATTCAGTTCAGGCAGAAGAAATGACCTTGTTAATGACTTTAGCTATCTCGTTTATGTTATATGGTTTCTGGATAAAACCTGCCTCGCCATTGTCCATGGCCTGTTCCGGAAGGCTGTCCTGGCCGTAACCTGACGAAATGAGTATCTTCACGTCCGGGTTTATTTCCTTCAGCTTTTTGAATGTTTCTTTGCCTCCCATTTCCGGCATAATCATATCCAGAATAACAAGGGCTATAATATCTTTTTTATCAGCGTAAATCTTAATGCCTTCTTTGCCGCCTGATGCAAGAAGAACATCATAGCCAAGCTCGTGTAATATATCCCTTGCAACATTCCTTATAATCTCTTCATCATCAATAACAAGTATGCCCCCTTTTCCCTTATGAAGCGGTTTTGCAATTTCTATCTCTCTTTCAGCCTTTTCCCCGATTGCAGGAAGATATATTGTAAAGGCCGAGCCTTTACCGGGTGCGCTGTCAACTTCGATAAAGCCATTATGGTTTTTCACAACTCCATAAGCCATTGGCAGTCCCATCCCCGTGCCTTTGCCCACTTCCTTTGTGGTGAAAAACGGTTCAAAGATGCGCTTCAGGGTTTCTTCATCCATGCCTGTGCCTGTGTCTATGACCTTTATGACAGCGTATTTTCCTTCTTTCATATGCCTGTACGGTTTTGTTTCTTTCGTTATCTCAGTATTAAATGTTTCAATGCTCAGGATTCCTCCTTCAGGCATTGCGTCCCTTGCATTAAGGCACATATTCAGGATTACATGTTCAATCTGGCTCCTGTCTCCTTCTACTATCCACAGGTCACTTTTGAGAGCTGTTTGTATCTTTATTGATCTGTCAAAAGTCCTTGTTATAATCGGTATTACATTTTCCGCAACATCATTCAGATTTAATGGTTCAGGAATATATTTCCCCTTTCTGGCAAAACCGAGGAGCTTCTTTGTTAAGTCTGCCGCTCTTTCCGCTGAATCTTCTATTACAGTGAGCGGCTCATACATAGGGTCATCAACCGGAACCTTCATCTTAAGGTATGCCGCATATCCGAGGATTCCCTGAAGCATGTTGTTAAAGTCATGCGCAATGCCGCCTGCAAGGGTGCCTATCGCCTCAAGTTTCTGTCCATGGAAAAGCTGCTCTCTTAATGCCTCTTTTTCTTTCTCTTCGCTCAATCTCTCAAATTCTGCCGCAACCATCTGTCCTATGGACTGTAAGACCTTTATGTCTGACTCTGAAAATTCTTTTTGTTGGCCAAAGGCATTCACAATCCCCACCACATCATTCTTTCTATTAAACACAGCAAGGCCTATGTAAGAGTCAGCCTTTATTGATAACAGGAGGTCCGCATTAGGGAACTGTTTATAAGCATCTCTTTCAATAACGCACATATGCTTCTTTGCCACCACACCCTCACAGGGCGTGCCTTTCAGGGAAATCTTCAGGTTTTTCTTAAGTTCTCCCTTCAGATACAATGACATAACCTCTGCGGCCTCTCCATCAGGGCTGACCCTTGCTATGAGGGAGTTCAGGCCGAACATCCTGCCAATAGCCATTACAACCTCATCAAAAAAATCCTCGCCTTTTTTTGACACTGTTATGTAGTAAAGGTTGTTGAGCATCTTTGTTTCTTTCTGCAAAGACTCCATTGTCTGACTGATATTATCGCTCAGGAATTCAAACTCGTAGATGCCTCTGTATTCGGGCTTTTCACTCTTCTTGATGGATTTTATAATTGTGCTTACAGGGTATCTGATATATCTGTTCAGGAAGTAGAGGGAGAAAAAAAGCACTACAAAAAATATAATGGCTGCTGACGCATATGCACGGTTCACCTTATGTATCAGTCCGGAATAGGCAGTTGCGTCTTTTATTAATATAAAATGCCAGTTCCACGGTTCAAAGTGAGAGTGAGTTGCATAATATCTTTCTCCTGCATATTTTAAGAGTGAGACTGTATGTTCTTCTGTATCTTCTATTGTTTGTAAAAGTTCCGTCGAAAAGTCACCGATTCTCAGTATTTCCTTTTCCTTTTCTATGATAGCGCCCTTAAGGCCATTCTGTTTCATATAGTCTTCTATCATGCCTATTGTCAGGCCCTTCCTGAATCTTACAGATTTCTCATCTGCTAATAGTCCCTTCATTAAAAGGTCATTCAGGTTTTTATCGCATATATTGTATATATCAAGGGACATGTCTGAAATGTTTCCTTTTATGTGTTCATCTGCAAAGCCTGACACCGAGCGGAGTACGAATATATAAAGGACCAGCCCTGATATCAATGCTATTGTAAATAGTGGAATGAAAATCCTGAATGCAAGGCTCTTTGTTATCCTGTTTAAATATTCTTTCATACGAACATACCTCTAACTTATCGATTTGTAAGCAATTAATATATTGTCATTCTCTGGCTTGACCAGAGAATCCAGAACTAAGGGACTGGATTCCCCGATTTAATCGGGGAATGACATTGTTGTCTAAGTATTTTCATGTCCCTCTGTGAGCCTAATGCTCATGACTCTTTCATTTGAATATCGGGTCTGCTGTTTTCAGGTCTTCAGGCCAGACAACTTTTTTAGCCCCGTTCTGCCACTGGATGATGAGATTAAAGTGTTTTATCTGTGCGCCTGTCCTGTCAACGCCGTACCTGCCTATGATGCTGATTGCATCCATAGATGACAAGATAACCCTTATTTTTTCCCTGTCAAGACTTCCTGCCTTCTTTATTGCAGCCTCCAGTATCTGGCCTGCAGCATATGTCTGGGCTGCATGATGAGATGGTTCCTCTTTATATGCCTTTATAAACGCCTCGTAAAACTCATGACAGCCCGGGGGAATTAAACCGCCATGATGCTCCCACATGGATGTTGAAAAGACATAATCAGCGCCAGTCTGAAGTTTATCATAAAATGCCTGCATTGTTGGACCTACAGAGGCAAAGTAAGCCTTTGGATACCACTTTATCCTTTTAAGAGATAATCGCATGTTCACAGCCTCATCAAAATGTCCGCATACAATGAGTACCTGCGCCCCGGATGCCTTTGCCTTTTTTGCAAGCTCATCAAGATTTGCTGTGCCTTTTTGGAAGCCTTCAAATAAAAGAACCTTAAGCCCGAACCTTTCCGCCCATTTTTTTGTGCCGTTTGCAATGTCCTGTGAAAACGAATCATCTGCATGTACGATTGCAACATCCTGAAGGTCATTTTTGATCAGCAATTCAAGGAAGCCAACAGAATATCTGCTCGCAGGTGTAAAGACACCAAAGACATATTTATAACCCTTCTGCCATAGCCTGTCAGCCGCTGCCCCTGTGGTCAGTACAGGATAGCCGTATTTTTCTGTTATGGGAAGTATCGCCTCTGTTATCTCGCTTGAGTATGGGCCGAAAACAAGGTCAACCTTATCATTCAATATCACTTCTTCATAGATGGATTTTGCTTTCTCCGGCTCGCTTTTGTCATCACGGATGATAATTTGGACCTTTCTTCCAAGGATGCCGCCTCTGCTGTTTACCTCTTTTCCCCAGAGCTTAAAGCCTTTCATCTGCTTATCCGACATTTCCGAGTATTTTCCTGTGAGTCCGAGGGAAAGGCCAATCTTTATGAGAGGTTCTTGAGCGGAGGCAGGCATTGCAATGAAGAATAAAACCAGAAGCGCAGCACCGGCAATCCTGCTTTTATTCATGAGCCTCTTCATAGTTAAAGTATACCAAAAATCATCAATTGTTTTTATTTTTGTGATGATTGACAATATTTTGAGTGTTATGCTTTAATATCTATGCCTTTAAGGATAGCCCCGCGAGGTTAAAAAGGCAAAGGAGGCAGCGTGAGCTGCAAACATGAAAAACACATTGACCTTCCTCATCACAAGCGGGGAAGGTTTTTTTATGCCCGGAAATGGCAATAAGAAGTTTATCACCCTCCCCAGCCCCTCCCGTCAAGGGAGGGGAGGTTGTGGGAAAGCTTCCATCCGCAGGGAGAGATGTTTTCTGTTTTTCCCTCTCCCCTTGCGGGAGAGGGTTAGGGTGAGGGGGTCTGAAAATGCCTAATGAACTGCTGGATAAAAAAGACATAGACAGGATACTTGCGCGGATGGCGCATGAAATCCTTGAAAAGAACAAGGGGACCAAAGACCTCTGCCTTGTGGGAATACAGAGAGGTGGGGTGCACCTTGCAAAAAGGCTTGCGGGCAAGATTAAGGAGATAGAGGGCAAGGAAATTCCTGTAGGTTCTCTTGATATTGCCTTTTACCGGGATGACCTGAATATCAGGGAAAAACAGCCTGCGGTCAGAAGGACAGAGGTGCCCTGCGAGATAACAGACATGAAGGTGGTTCTTGTTGATGACGTGCTTTTTACAGGCAGGTCCATAAGGGCTGCTATGGATGCGCTTATGGATATGGGACGGCCCTCTTGCATACAGCTTGCGGTTTTAATAGACAGGGGGCACAGGGAGCTTCCGATAAAGGCTGATTTTGCAGGCAAGAATATACCAACTGCAATAGATGAGAATGTAGAGGTCAGCCTTCAAGAAGACGGGCTTGAGGATAAGGTGACGATAAAGTGAAACGATTATGTTTTTCCAGAAAACTAAAGAATAACGAAAATGTCATTCCCGCTTGTCGGGTTTGTCATTCCGACTTGTTCGGAATCATTCTGCGATTCCTGACAAGCAGGAAGGATGCTGGACAAGCCAGCATGACAGGGAGAGGTATCTTCAGATGAAGCTCTCTTCAAAGGATTTACTGGGGATTAAGGAACTCACAAAAGACGAGATAATCCTTATCCTTGATACGGCATCAGGATTTAAGGACGTGCTTAAGCGTGATATTAAAAAAGTCCCTGCCTTGCGAGGAAAGACTGCTGTTAATCTCTTCTTTGAGCCTTCAACAAGGACGAGAACCTCGTTTGAGCTTGCGGAAAAAAGGCTGAGCCTCGATGTCTTAAACCTGTCGGTTACAACAAGCAGTGTTGTAAAGGGGGAAAGCCTTATAGATACAGCCCTCAATGTTCAGGCGCTTGGCGCGGATTTCATGGTGATAAGGCATTCATCCTCAGGCGCGCCGCACCTCATCGCAAAGCACATTAACGCCACTGTCATAAACGGAGGCGACGGCATAAACGAACATCCCACGCAGGCCCTGCTTGACGCATTTACAATCAAAGAAAAGACAGGAAAGATTGAAGGATTAAAGATTGCGATAGTCGGGGATATACTTCACAGCAGGGTAGCAAAGTCAAATATATATTTACTTACAAAATTTGGCGCGGAGGTCAGGCTTATAGGCCCTCCGACATTAGTCCCGAAGGAACTCGAACAACTCGGCGTCAGGATTTTTCATGATATGGATTCAGGGTTGGATGGTGTAAATGCTGTTATGGTGTTGAGGATTCAGATGGAAAGGCAGGGGAAGGGATTTTTCCCATCCACGCTTGAATATTCAAAGAACTGGGGGCTTACTTCAGAGAGATTTCGCAGGGCTGACAAGGATGCGATTGTGATGCATCCCGGGCCTATGAACCGCGGGGTGGAGGTGGCTTCTGATGTTGCTGACGGGCCAAGGTCTGTGATACTTGAGCAGGTTACCAACGGGCTTGCCGTAAGAATGGCTGTGATGTATCTGCTGGCAGGGGTGAGGGAGTGAGGATGTCTGAAGTTTTGATTCATAAAATGCATAAAAAATGTCACCCTGAACTTGTTTCAGGGTCTAAAGAAGATGCTGAAATAAATTCAGCATGACAGATAAAGGTATTTTTACATGAAAATATTAATAAAAAATGGACACATAATAGACCCCTCTCAGGGAATAGATGGGATTGGGGATATCTTAGTTGAAGAGGGAAAAATAGCAAAAATAGAGCAGAAGAGCAGAAGAGCAGAAGAGCAGAAGAAAACACCCCCCCAGCCCCCCCTTGATAAGGGGGGGATTAAAAAGGGGGTAGACTCTGAACTTAAAACTATCGATGCTGCGGGTTTGTATGTCTTCCCCGGTCTTATTGACATGCATACACATCTCAGAGAACCGGGATATGAATACAAGGAAACTATAAAGACGGGGACGATGGCTGCTGTTAAAGGCGGTTTCACAACAGTCTGCGCAATGCCTAACACAAACCCTGTCAATGATAATTCAAGCGTGACGGATTTTATAATCAGAAAGGCGATTCAGGAAGGCGCATGCACGGTTTATCCGATTGGCGCAATAACAAAGGGGCAGAAAGGCGAAGAGCTTGCAGAGATGGGAATAATGTATTCAGAGGGCTGTGTTGCTTTTTCAGATGACGGAAAACCTGTCATGAGCAGTCTTATTATGAGGAGGGCGCTTGAATATTCAAAGGCCTTCAAGGTCCCGATAATCTCTCATTGCGAGGATATAGGCCTTTCCGAAGGCGGTGTGATGAACGAAGGGCTGTTGTCATTGACTCTTGGATTAAAGGGAATACCCTCCGAAGCAGAGGAAATAATAATCAGCAGGGACATTGCGCTTGCAAATCTTACTAAAGGAAGGCTTCACATAGCGCATGTTTCAACAGAGGGCTCCGTAAGAATAATCAGAGAAGCTAAGGAAAGAGGGATAAATGTAACTGCAGAGACCTGCCCGCATTACTTCAGCATTACAGAGAAGGCGGTTGAAGGATATAACACAAATGCAAAAGTGAATCCGCCGTTAAGGACAGATAAAGATGTGAATGCGATTAAGCAGGGCTTGAAAGACGGCACAATTGATGTTATTGCAACAGACCATGCGCCGCATCACAGGGATGAAAAGCTTAGAGAGTTTGATCAGGCACCGTCAGGCATATCAGGCCTTGAAACAGCGCTGAGCCTGAGTCTGAGACTTGTGCATGAAGGTGTCCTGACTATGCCGCAGCTTGTTGAGAAAATGACAGTGAATCCCGCAAAGATTTTAGGGTTAAATAAAGGGACACTGAAGGCAGGCTCTGATGCTGATATAGTTATGGTTGACGCGAATAAAGAATTCAAAGTTGAGGCAGAAAGATTTGTTTCAAAAGGCAGGAACACGCCTTTTGACGGGTTGATATTAAAAGGGATGCCGGTTGTAACGATATGCAAAGGGAAGATATATGAGTAAGGCATTATTAGTCCTTTCAGATGGGATTGTGTTTGAAGGCGAGGGGTTTGGCTCTGAAGGCGAAACTATCGCTGAAGTTGTCTTTAATACCTCTATGACAGGGTATCAGGAAATACTCACCGACTCATCATATAAGGGACAGATTGTTACAATGACTTATCCCCAGATCGGAAATTACGGCATAAACGGGGAGGACATAGAATCGCAGGGCGGAATTAAAGCAGAGGGTTTTATAGTGAAAGAGGTCTGCGAGTTTCCGAGCAACTGGCGTTCTCAGACTTCTCTTGTTGAGTATATGAAGAAATCAAATATCGTAGGGATTCAGGGTATTGACACAAGGGCGCTGACAAGGCATTTAAGAAACCACGGCGCACAGATGGGGATAATTTCCACTGCTGATTCAAAACCTGAAAGCCTCCTTGAAAAAGTGAGAAAGCATCCGGGAATTTCGGCATTTGACTTTGTAAAAGAAGTAACGACGAAGAAGATTTATAAATGGGAAGAAGGATGCTGGAAATGGCAGCCTGCTGCTGCAGGAGTTGAAAGTTCAAAGTTAAAAATTAAAAATTTTAAAGACTCTGAATCTGCAACTCAACTTTCAACTTCTAACTCTCAACTTTTAACTAAAAAAGTTATTGTTTACGATTTTGGCATAAAGTTCAATATACTGAGAAACCTTGTTGATGCCGGGTTTGATGTTACTGTTGTCCCTGCGCAGACCCCTGCCGAAAAAGTTCTTGAGATAAATCCTGACGGAATAGTTTTAAGCAACGGGCCCGGTGACCCGCAGATAGTTACTTATGCAATCGAAAGCACAAAGAAGCTGATGGGCAAGAAACCGATATTCGGAATCTGCCTCGGGCATCAGATACTTGGTCTTGCAATGGGCGGGAGAACTTATAAACTCAAATTCGGGCATCACGGCGGAAACCATCCTGTAAAGGATTTATCAACAGGCAGGGTGGAGATAACATCACAGAATCATAATTATTGCGTTGACATAAACAGCCTTAAGGGACAGGTAAGGCTTACGCATAAGAACCTCTTTGACAGCTCTGAAGAGGGCATGCAGCATGTTGAACTTCCGATATTTTCTGTTCAGCACCATCCTGAGGCAGGGCCGGGACCGAATGATTCTGCGCATTTATTTAAGAGGTTCAGTGAGATGATAGAGAGATAAATTTGTCATTCCGCACTTGATGCGGAATCCAGAGAAAAGACAAAAGAATGGATTCCCGCTTAATGACTGCGGGAATGACGAAAAAGAGGTGTTTTCAGGACAATGAGGATAGTTAAGCTTGGTTTAAATTAAATGCCAAAAAGAACTGACATCAAAAAAATCTTATTAATCGGCTCGGGGCCTATTGTCATAGGACAGGCGTGCGAGTTTGACTATTCTGGAACTCAGGCGTGCAAGGCATTGCGCGAAGAAGGATATAAAGTAGTTCTTGTCAATTCCAATCCCGCGACTATAATGACAGACCCGGAGATTGCTGATGCAACTTACATAGAGCCGTTAACAGCAGATACCATTGAACTGATAATAAAGAAAGAAAGGCCTGATGCGCTGCTTCCGACGATGGGCGGACAGACCGCGCTTAACCTTGCTGTTGAGCTTGCTGAAAGCGGAGCGCTTGAAAAATATAATGTTGAACTCATCGGCGCAAAACTTCATGCAATAAAGAAGGCTGAAGACAGAGAGCTTTTCAAAGAGGCAATGCAAAAAATCGGGCTTGAGGTTCCTGAGAGCGCGGCAGTTACGAGCATGGAGGAAGGATTTAGTATCATTGAACGCATAGGATTTCCCGCAATCCTCAGGCCTGCATTCACACTCGGAGGCACAGGCGGCGGTATTGCTTATAACATGGAAGAATACACAGAGCTTCTTGACAATGGGCTGAAGCTCAGCCCTGTTCATCAGGTGCTTGTAGAGAAATCAGTTATCGGATGGAAGGAATATGAGCTTGAGGTGATGCGGGATATGAAGGACAATGTCGTTATCATCTGCTCCATAGAAAATTTTGATCCTATGGGAGTTCATACAGGAGACTCAATCACCGTTGCTCCTGCACAGACCCTGACAGACAAGGAATATCAGCGGATGCGCAATGCAGCAATAGCAATCATCAGGGAAATAGGAGTTGACACCGGCGGTTCGAATATCCAGTTTGCATTGAATCCGAAAGACGGCAGGATGGTTGTTATAGAGATGAATCCTCGTGTTTCAAGGTCCTCGGCGCTTGCAAGCAAGGCAACAGGATTTCCTATAGCAAAGATTGCTGCAAAGCTTGCAGTGGGGCTTACGCTTGAAGAAATACCAAATGACATAACAAGGGAAACGCCTGCATCCTTTGAGCCTGCGATTGATTATGTTGTGACAAAGGTTCCAAGATTTGCATTTGAAAAATTTCCCACTGCGGATTCAACGCTCACAACACAGATGAAATCCGTAGGAGAGATGATGTCTATAGGCAGAACTTTTAAAGAATCTTTGCAGAAGGCAATAAGAAGCCTTGAGATTGACAGTTACGGTTTTGAAGAAATTGACATAAGCACAGCAGAACTTAAAGCGAAACTCAAGATGCCTAATGCAGACAGGCTCTGGTATATTGCGCAGGCTATGAGAAACGGAATGTCTGTTAATGAGATTTATGAACTCACATGGATTGACCCGTGGTTTCTGAACAACATAAGGCAGATTGTGGATTTTGAGAAAAAGATTCAAGATTCAAGATTCAAGATTCAAGAAAAAAATAACTTCCGAACTTCCGAACTTCCGAGCTTCCGCTCTGTTTTAAGGGCGGCAAAGGAATACGGCTTTTCTGACAGGCGTATAGCCAAACTTTCAGGAAAGACAGAGGCGGAGATAAGAAAGTTGAGGAATGAATCCGGAATAAAGCCTGTCTATAAAATGGTGGATACATGCGCAGCGGAATTTGCGGCATATACCCCGTATATGTATTCAACATATGAAAAACCGTTCCATTCGGTTCACGGTTCACGGTTCACGGTTCACGGAACTGAATCCGAAATCAATCCCACCGAGCGTAAAAAGGTAATTATCCTCGGCTCAGGTCCTAACAGGATAGGGCAGGGGATTGAATTTGATTACTGCTGCGTCCATGCAGTCTTTGCTTTGAAGGAGCTTGGTTACGAGACTATAATGATCAACTGTAATCCTGAGACTGTCAGCACTGACTATGACACTGCCGACAGGTTATATTTTGAACCTCTGACAATAGAGGATGTGCTGAGCATTATTGAGGCTGAAAAACCGGAAGGCGTCATAGTGCAGTTCGGCGGGCAGACCCCGTTAAAACTGGCAGTGCCTCTTGAAAAAGAGGGCGTAAAGATTCTCGGCACTTCTCCTGACTCAATAGACCGCGCAGAAGACAGGAGGAGATTCAAAGAACTTCTCCACAAACTCAAGCTAAAGCAGGCAGAGAGCGGAACTGCCATGTCTACTGATGAGGCAATAGCCGTCGCAAAGGAGATCGGTTATCCTGTTATGGTAAGGCCTTCTTATGTGCTCGGTGGAAGGGCGATGGAGATTGTCTATGATGAAAGCTCACTTATTGATTATATGAAGCGAGCTGTTAAGGCGTCTCCTGAACATCCTGTGCTGATAGATAAATACCTTGCAGGTGCAATAGAGGTTGATGTTGATGCTATTTCAGACGGTTCCGATGTAATTGTCGGCGGTGTTATGGAGCATATAGAAGAGGCAGGGATACATTCAGGTGATTCAGCATGCTCCCTGCCGCCTTATTCTCTGAATAAAGATATTGTTGCTGAGATTAAAAAGCAGACAAAGGCATTAGCGCGTGAGCTCAATGTCATAGGGCTTATGAATATCCAGTTTGCAGTCAGGGATAACGAGATATACATTCTTGAGGTAAATCCAAGGGCGTCAAGAACAATACCTTATGTGAGCAAGGCAACGGGCGTTCCGCTGGCAAAGCTTGCTGCAAAGGTAATACTCGATAAGACATTGAAGGAACTCGGTCTGACAACTGAAAAGGAGATAAAGCACGTTGCCGTTAAAGAGGCCGTGTTTCCATTTGACAGGTTCAGCGGTGTTGATATAATCCTCGGCCCTGAGATGAAATCCACAGGAGAAGTGATGGGCATAGACGAGGATTTCGGTATTGCATATGCAAAGGCTCAGTTATCATCCAACAACAGGATACCTGTGTCGGGTAAGATTGTGATAAGCGTCAGGGATGAAGACAAGGACGGGATATGTGATATTGTGAAGAAACTCCACGCCATGGGTTTTGAGGTTATAGCAACGCGCGGCACTGCAGAGCATCTCAGTAATAAAGGAATAGAAGTTGAGGTAATAAATAAGGTAAATGAAGGAAGGCCTCATATCGTGGATTTAATCAAAAACAAGGAAGTGAATTTTATCATTAATACAGTTAGCGATGCACAGGCTCAGAGGGATTCTTTTTCAATAAGGCATAGCGCGCTCCAGTACAGGGTGCCTTATACGACAACTGTTTCCGGCGCAAAGGCAGTCGTCAATGCAATTGAAATGCTCCGCAGGAAAAATATAAGCATAAAATCCATTCAGGAATATCACAGGGCATAAAGCACGAGGCGGTGCCTGTCTTTCGGCAATATTAAACTACCTTTGTAAAAGTGCAAATGTTGGTGCAATATAGTCTTGTTCTTCCCATCTGTTATGAGGGGCTATCCGCTCCACTTCGCTGCGACTTCAGCCCCTATTCTGACAGACCCGTGAATTTTGCCTCGATCCAGTCACCGCCTCATTAGACAAAGTTTTTGGCGCATATGATATATGCCAATTTAGCATATTATTTATGGTAAACTATAATGTTTTTCTTAAGAGCTGAAAACATTAATTTCTTGTAAGAAGAGGGGAAAATGGCAAAGGTTCCTGTAAGCATTGAAGAAGAAATGAAGGTGTCCTACCTTAATTACGCCATGAGCGTAATAATCGGCAGGGCGCTTCCTGAGGTAAGAGACGGGCTTAAGCCTGTGCAGAGAAGAATACTCTATGCGATGTTCAGGGAGGGCCTTCTTCCCGGCAAAAGATATTCAAAGTGCGCCGGTGTTGTCGGAGAGGTCTTAAAGAAGTATCATCCCCATGGCGACACCGCTGTCTATGACGCCCTTGTGAGGCTTGCGCAGGATTTCAACATGAGATACCCGCTGATAGACGGACAGGGCAACTTTGGCTCGATTGACGGAGACCCTGCTGCCGCATACCGTTACACAGAGGCAAGGCTCGCAAAACTCTCGGAAGAAATCCTTGCGGACATAGATAAGGAGACGGTTGACTTTCAATCCAATTTTGATGAGACCACGGAAGAGCCGTTGGTGCTTCCGTCAAGAGTGCCGAATCTTATAGTAAACGGCTCCTCAGGCATTGCCGTCGGCATGGCAACCAATATACCGCCGCATAATCTCGGCGAGGTAATAGACGGGCTTATTATGCTCCTTGATAATCCGGAAGCAACTGTCAAGGACCTGATGAAGGCTGTAAAGGGGCCTGATTTTCCTACAGGCGGTTTGATTCATGGAATGCAGGGAATCGTTGATGCATACACCACAGGCAGAGGCATTATTAAGGTCAGGGCAAAGGCGAAGATTGAGCAGGAATACAGAGGCGGAGAAAATATCATAATCACGGAAGTTCCGTATCAGGTGAATAAGGCAAGGCTGATAGAAAAGATTGCCGAGCTGGTAAGAGAGAAAAAAATAGAGGGCATATCCGAGATACGGGATGAATCTGACAGGGAAGGCATAAGGGTTGTCCTTGATCTTAAAAGGGGCGAGATGGCAGAGGTAGTCCTGAACAATCTTTACAAACACACGCAGATGGAATCCACGTTCGGAATTATAATGCTTGCCATTGTAAGCGGCCAGCCTCAGGTGATGCCTTTAAAGAAGATACTCAGCCATTTTCTCCAGCACAGGCGGGATGTTGTCATAAGAAGGACAAGATTTGAACTTAGAAAGGCGGAAGAAAGGGCGCATATACTGGAAGGACTCAAGGTTGCCCTTGATCATCTTGATGCAATTATCGCATTGATAAGAAAGTCAAAGACGCCTGATGAGGCAAAACACGGGCTCATGAATAATTATCCTTTGTCTGAGATTCAGGCGCAGGCAATACTTGACATGAAATTACAGAGGCTCACAGGCCTTGAGCGTGAAAAGATAATAAAGGAATACACAGAGACATTAAAAGAGATTGAGAGGCTGAAGGCAATACTCAGAAGCGACGCCCTTGTATCAAAGATAGTCAAAGATGAGCTGAATGAGATAAAAACCCAGTATGCTGATGAAAGAAGGACTGAGATTGCCGCGGAATTAAAAGAGATTACAATTGAAGACCTCATAACAGAAGAAGATATGGTTATCACCATCTCTCATCAGGGTTATATCAAGAGAAATCCGTTGTCCGCATACAGGAGTCAGCGCAGGGGCGGAAAGGGACTTATCGGAATGGAAACAAAAGAGGAAGATTTTGTTGAGCAGCTTTTTATAGGTTCAACTCATGACTATATGCTTTTCTTTTCCAACCTCGGAAGGCTCTACTGGCTCAAGACTTATCAGCTTCCCGAAGCAGGGCGCGCTGCAAAAGGCAAGGCGCTTATCAATCTCCTTCAATTATCAGAAGGCGAGAGAATTACAACGGCGCTTCCCGTGAGGGATTTTAAAGAGGGATTTCTTGTTATGTTCACAAAGAACGGAACAGTTAAAAAGACCGCGCTTGAAGAATACAGCAATCCAAGAGGCAAGGGCATAATATCAGTTACGCTTGAAGAAGGAGACGAACTTATCGCGGTAAAAAAGACAGACGGCAAGAGTGATCTCATTATTGGCACAAAGAATGGCCTTTCAATCCGCTTTAATGAAGAGGATGTCCGCGAGATGGGGCGAACTGCAAAGGGAGTCAGGGGCATACGCATTGTTAAGGGTGATGAGGTTGTCTCAGCGGGAGTTGCCGAGGAAAGAACAGCGCTGCTGACAGTCACGGAAAGAGGACTTGGCAAGCGGACCAGGATAGAAGAGTACCGTGTTCAGGGCAGAGGCGGTAAGGGAGTAATATCTATAAAGGTTATAGAGAAAGGCGGGAAGGCGGTGGGCCTTATACAGGTGCGCGACGAGGATGAGATAGTCATGATTACGAATTCCGGCAAGCTTATAAGAACTACCGCAAACAACATATCCCTGCTCGGAAGAAATACACAGGGAGTCAGGCTTATGGATGTTGACGCAGAAGATAAAATCGTCAGCATAAGCAAAGTGGTTGAGAAGGACTAACTGATTTGCAAAAAGCTGCAAACAAAATAGTAAAGATTCCCCTTTATATTTTTGCTTTTACAGTTGTAGTCCTGCTTTTTGCATACATTACATTCAAATTGTTGAGTTTCAGCAGGACGGTGGATGTTCCTGACCTTTCAGGTAAAAACCTTGTTGAGGTTAATGAGCTTCTGAGCAGGAAGGGGCTTAATCTGAAGATAGAAGGCGAAGATTATGATTCGGATGTTCCGGCAGGGCACATAATAAGACAGGATTTACCTTTCGGAAGCAGGGTTAAAGAACAGCGCAGTATAAGAGTGTTTGTAAGCAAAGGTACGAGAGCCCAGTCTGTTCCCTCGGTAGCAGGAGAATCTCTGGATAAGGCGGAATCCGTACTTTTACAGAATGGTTTGAAAGTAGCTAAGGTTATACGCGTACATTCAACCTCTGCGGAGAAAGACAGGGTTATCGCACAGAAACCGGCTCCCGGCGAGAAGATTACTGAAAAGATTACGCTTGTTGTCAGTTCAGGGCCCTATGAGGCAATTTATTCTTGCCCTGATTTTCAGGGCAAGACAAAGCAGGAGGCTGAGCAGCTTGCGGAAAAGTTGGGGTTAAAAGTCAGCGTCACAGGTTCAGGAGAGATTATAAAATCACAGAAACCTAAGCAGGGAAGCCAGATAAAGACAGGGGATACAATTTATCTGATGCTTGAGGGAGAATAAGGGCGAATTCAAAAATCAAAAATTAAAATTCAAAAATTATGGAAGGTTGAATGAGAATTTGTAGGGTTTGACGAAATTAGGAACAACTGGTAAGTTAGTCCTCCGGAAGGAGGAAGCAGATGGCAAGAAAGAAATGGAGCGCAGAAGAGAAGCAGAAAATGGTATTGGCAGGCTTGAGGAATGAGGCGTCAGTAGC